>NZ_JAQMUA010000441.1:0-17596 GCF_028330895.1 Kamptonema animale CS-326
AGCGCGCGATCGCCTGAAGCAATTTTAATTGTAGTTACTAATCCTCTAGATATAATGACCTATTTAGCTTGGGAAAGTTCGGGTTTGCCCGAACACCGAGTTATGGGAATGGCGGGAGTATTGGATTCCGCCCGATTTCAATCTTTTATCGCAATGGAATTAGGTATTTCTATTAAGGATATTAACGCCACAGTTTTAGGTTCTCATGGGGATTTAATGCTACCTTTACCCCGATATTCTACTGTTAACGGTATTCCTATTACTGAGCTTATGGATGCTGTAACTATTGAGAGATTAGTGCAGAGAACTTGCAATGGTGGAGCCGAGGTTGTGGGATTAATGAAGACAGGAAGTGCTTATTTTGCTCCGGCATCTTCTGTTTCCATAATGATAGAATCAATTTTATTTAATCAATCCAGAATTTTACCTTGTTGTGCTTCTTTGCAAGGAGCTTATGGTTTAAATGGTATATTTTTGGGCGTTACTTGTCGATTGGGATGTCACGGAGTAGAAGAGGTTTTAGAACTTGAATTAACGGATATGGAACGGGTGGCTTTTATGGAATCTGCTGAGTTTATTCAGCGGAGTATTCAGGAAGCGAAGGCGATACTGAAGTAGTTATTAATTGAGTATGAACGAGGAAAGAAAAATACCTGATGCACAGACGAGAAAGCGTAATGTTGAGCGGTTGCGTGAAAGCAATAGACAGCTTGATATTTTCGGTGCGGCCTTAGATGAAGTGCTGGCAATGGCAGAACTTGAACTGTGCCGTCAACGCCGCAAGCGTCTGGAAACTAAATATCAGCAAATAGCTGAAAATGTGGGGGAATAATCGCAATCGCAATTATGATGCCTCCGAAGCAAGTACACAAGAAATCAAAAGGACTTGGGATATACTATGGTTAAACAACCAAGAATACCAGACTTAGAAACGAGACAGCAAAATGTCGCTAGGATGCGTGAAGCTTGCAAAATGCTTGATGCTGCGACTCTAAAATTGGATGAAGTAATCGCTATGTTGGAAGCTGATAATCGTCGCCAACGTCAGGAACATTTGGATGGTAAATATCGGCGGGTGTAGTAAAATGTCAACTTGCAGGCTATTAATTTAAAGAGAATGGCATTCCTATCAGAAGAAACTCTTACAACTCTTTTTGGGCTACAACGGCGACTGGTGTTAATCCTCAATGAGGCCAGAGCTACAGAATATGCTATATTAGAGTTGTTTAGCGAAACTGAAGAGACAATCCCAGAATTAGATGAACTGCAAAATGTTACGGAACGCGCTAGAGATTCCTACACTCGTCTTTCCAGAATTTTGCTGTTGGTAGCCGATGCCCAACCAATCGCAGATGTTGCTATTGTAGAACTTATGGAGCGAGCCTTAGCACAGGCAGAAGCTAATGCTGATGCTTCTGAACCAAGCGTCCAAGAAATTAAAAGGAATTGGAACTTATGAATAAGCAACCTAAAATTCCCGATGCAGAGACTAGAGCAAGAAATGTGGAAAGTTTACGCGAAGTTTGTCGCGGTTTTGATGCCGTTAATCTGCTATTTGATGAAGTCATCGCGCAGCTAGAAAAACAAAATAGTCGCCAACGTCAGGAACGTTTGGATGGTAAGTATCGGCGAGTAGAAGAAAAAGTGACAGAATAAAGGTGGGATAGTTAATTATCATCAAATTATCCCTTGCATCTCCATGTTCCAACGCATCTGGCAACAATTCCTCAAGCTATGGCGGCGAATTAAGCAAGTTTTTAGCAAGTCCCCACCACCGCCGCCGATTCCACCACCTCCACCGCCTTCCTCTAGTGAATGCGAACAGAAATTCATGGAATTACTGGAGGGTGTGGCAAATGGCTGGAGTCGGGGCACAATTCAAGGGTTTTGCATTGGTACGAAGATTAAAAATGCTGATTGGGAAAATTGGCTGCAAGCAAATTTATCAAAAAATGAGGGGTGAATAATGCAGTCGCAACCAGGGGATATAAAAGCCTACTTAGCAGATCAAAACTATAACTTGGGAATTGAGTATTTGACAATAGGCGATTACTTAAAGGCTTACCAATCGTTGCGATCTTGCCTAGAGGCAAAGCCAAACAATGCTGATGCTTGGATAAAACTGGGGATAGCCTGCCAGAACTTAGGGCGATATAATGAAGCAATTACGGCTAACAACAATGCTCAAGCTGTGATTTTGGGTAATCCTATAAAAGCTTTGATTTACGAGGAGGCAGTAAAGTTATTTAATCAAGCTGATAGCTACCATGCAGAAGAGATAAAAGGCGTACTCGCGACCTATCAGAAAGCCATAGAAATTGACCCCAACGACCACTATGCCTGGAACAGACTGGGTGCTGATCTGTGCGATAATTTAGGGCGCTACGAAGAGGCGATCACAGCCTTCGACAAAGCTTTAGAGATTGACCCCAACTTCCACTTAGCGAGGAACGGACTGGGCAATACCCTCCATAGTTTAGAGCGCTACAGCGATGCGCTTGTAGCCTTCGACAAAGCCTTAAAGATTGACCCCAATTCTCACGGTACCTGGTACAATAGGGGCATGGTTCTCACGGATTTAGAGTGCTACAGCGATGCGCTCGTAGCCTTCGACAAAGCTTTAGAGATTGATCGCAGTTTCCACCTTGCCTGGAACGGACTGGGTGCGACCCTCAAGAATTTAGAGCGCTACAGTGAAGCGATCGCAGCCTTCGACAAAGCCTTAGAGATTACTCAGGATCAATTCTGGGAAGCTTGGTTTAATCGAGGTTGGGCATTTTTCTATTCCGGGGACTACTTAGAAGCCATCCACAACTGGGATGAAGGCTTAAAGAAATATCTGCCAATTAACCACGAGTATCGCCTAGCTTGCGGCAAATTGCATCAGCATAAAGGCAAGGCACATTACGAACATGGCAAACAAACAGCCACTTACCTTAAATCTTTCCCCAAAGCCAAAGCCAGTTATAAACAAGCCTGCGAATACCTAACAAGCCCTCTCATCCCAGAGGCTTATCTTGAAGTCTTGAAAGACTTAATAATCGTCTGCCTCGATTTAGGAGATTTCGCCGAAGCTGATGAGTATCTTAACACTGGAACTACCCTACTAGAACATTTACTTTTAGACCCTAACACTGACCCCCTTAAAAAACTGCAACTCCAGCGCAAATTTCCCGAATTTTACCAGTTAGAAGTCGATAAGCTTGTGCGGCTTGACAAGTGGGACGAAGCATTACAAAAAGCAGAAAAACGAAAAAACTCTTGCCTCAAATGGATGCGAGAAGGTTGGCAAACACAAATTGACAGCCCCACCTTCCCCCAGATGCAAGAGTTACTGAAAAATAACCCGCAAACAGCAATAATTTACTGGCATCTCAGCCCAGTTACCCTAACCACATTTATCATTACCCCAGAAAAGTTTGAAGCTATTTCCACGCCCATAAACCCCATTGATAACGACAAAAATCAGACTTTAGAAAAATGGTTGCAAGATTGGAAAACTCGCTATCAAGATTCCCGCAAAACCAAAGGAGAAAAAGCCCCGGCGGAAACTAACTCTTGGCAAGAAAACCTCGAATCTAGCTTAGAAGAATTGGGAAAACTCCTCAACATTGCAAAAATTTGCGATCAGCATTTATCCGGCATTAATCAACTGATTTTCATTCCCCACCGAGACTTACACTTACTACCACTGCACGCGCTATTTAGCCCAGAAAAATATACCACTATTTATTTGCCTAGCGCTCAAATTGGCATAGATAGAAAAAATCGACCAGCCACTAACCCCACCGCACAGTTATTGTGCATCAAACATCCCGGCAACGATGAAAAAAACAAGCTATTATTTGCCGATGTCGAAGCGCCTGCTATTTCCCTGCTGTGCAATGGCGAACTCATAGAAGACGAAGATGCTACACTCGATCGAGTCTTGCCGCAAATTCCCACCAGCGGTTATTTGCACTTTACCTGTCACGGCATTCACGACTTCAAAACACCGATTAATTCTGCTCTAGAATTACATAGCAAACTGCTAACTTTAGAGGATATTTTCAAACTTCAAGAATTGCCATCTTGTCACCTTGTCTGCCTTTCCGCTTGCGAAACAGGTTTAACCAGCACGAAAGATTTACTAGACGAATTCATCGGTTTATCCAGTAGCTTCTTAGCTATCGGTGCAACTTATGTTGTCAGCACTCTCTGGAGCGTTGAAGACATCAGCAGCACCTTGCTTATGGTTAAATTCTACCAATTATTGTTTGCAGAAAAACTCACTCCTCCCACTGCTTTAAAAAAAGCTCAAGATTGGCTACGCACTGCTACCTACGATTTGCTAATTAAATGGTATAATAAACTCATCCCCGAAGTTAGCAACTCTCGCCGCTGCCGGGGAAATTTAGAGGACCTACTCGCTCAAGTAGTTAAAGAAGCAGAAGAAAAGGGACTTGATTATCAACCCTACAGCGATTGCTACCACTGGGCAGGTTTTATAATTACAGGGAAAATTCCTGACTAACATGATTACTAATCCAACAGACATTAAAGATTTGTTAGCTTTTATCGGCGCTCTTTCTCAGCAAGAGTCTCCCCTGCCTGACGAAATCCAGCAGCAGATAGAACAAGCTATAATCGACCTAGAAACTAATCCGAAAACAGCAATAGACAACCTGATAGATATTGCAGATAAATTTGAACCACTGAGTGAACTTTACCAGGAAGCACGGAACGGATTAACGGCAGAATTTGCGAAAAAGAAGCGCACTAAGGTTATTAGTATAACGCTCGA
Organism: Kamptonema animale CS-326; assembly: GCF_028330895.1. Lineage (NCBI taxonomy): Bacteria > Bacillati > Cyanobacteriota > Cyanophyceae > Oscillatoriales > Microcoleaceae > Kamptonema > Kamptonema animale. The sequence continues at coordinate 4,784 of NZ_JAQMUA010000441.1, forward strand.
AAACCACCGTAACTCCGATTTAGAAAACGCAGAAGTAGAAAATGTCTCTCTGTCAGCAGACGCGCTTTCAGCAAAAGTAGAGAATGTATCTCTGCCAACAGACGCGCTTTCAGTCGAAGGTGCAAAACAACTAAAATGGCAAGTCTTAACTCAAGCCATTCAAACAGTCGGTGAAAATTCTATCGCTCAACCTTGGTGGTACTGGTTAAACTACTTATCTGCCGTATGACACAGTTAATCTATCCCCATCTCGGTTTATTCTTATATCACCTCAATGACGGTGTTAAAGAAGAAGAACAATTAATTCCTATTCCCAAAGAACCTTTTCCCAAAGAACCTTATAAGAAATCTCAGATTGACGGACTGTGCTATTCATGCTCTTTCGGCGATACTAGCGGCTTATTGGCTTTGTATTCAGTGAATGATGGAGATAATACGCAGCCGCACGATATCTCCTGTTTATTAGCACTTAAAAATAGAATTTTGGATGATAAGCTAGTAGATGAAAAAATAAAAATATCCCCCAGTAGGAAAGTGGGAAAAAGCTGGATAATCTTGGGAATTAGCCCCTCATCTGGGGCCGACTCTCTAGCGCTAGACGCAGTAAAATCGCTGACTATTGGCAAATTTACCGAAACTGTAAAATCCGAGAAATTTATGGGCGCTACTGTCTATGAATTCTGGCAACCACCCAGTCAATCGCAAGACATAGAAGCAGAGAAGAGTCATGTAGTAATTATCCTCTATCCTGATAAAATAGGTTTGGATAAGTTCAATGAATTTCAGCTATACTGGATGAAGCTCTTTCTTTACCGTAACAAGATTCTCTGGGCTTATCGCAACAGCCAAAAACAGGATATTAAACAATTTCTCAGAGATAATTTATTACCTCCTGCTATAAATTTTACAGGCATTAAAGTAAACTCAGAAAAATCGGAAGTGCTGCAATCAGGATTGATACAGCGAAAGAAAGACTTGCAAGAAAATTATGAGATTTTCCTGCAATATGCCAGGTATATTATCTTTATAGAAGAGCAATTGCAAACGCTAGAAACAAACCTGTACAACTACCAAAAATGCCGAATTAGCCTCGTAAAAAAAGCCGAGAGTATCGGGACAACTGACGCTGAATTGCTGAAAGCTTTTACTGGGATTCCTGCTAAAAAATGCCGGATGCAAATAACAAGAGATATTGCCGCTTTTACCCCCGGTTTGAAGGCACGGGAAATATTTATAAATACGATTAGAGGTAGTGCAGAAATTGAACAGGTAGAGAGCGATCGCAATTTAGAATTAGAAATTGCTAGAATTGGGATTGCCATCGGTGCAGCCTCAGTAACCGCTTCCCTTGTTACTCCCTTAGTCGAAGTAATTACGCCCTTTCCTTCTAAAAAAATAGAGGGAGATAAAGTAATTGTAATACCCGCTAATGTGCTATTAAATTTTGGATTAGCGTTAATCATTAGCCTGATTATAGGAGTTATTTGTGGCCCTTTGAGGGGCTGGTTGTGGCTTAGTTGGCTTAGGTGGCGATCGCGCACCAAATAGCCACTATCAGCTATAATTTTAAGATCAAAACACCGAGAAAAATCAACCATTATGACTGCCATTCAAGAGCCAGCCATTAAAACCACACCCTTTGATGATTTAATCGCTGAGTTCAATAAAATCAGAAGTCTCTACACAGTAGAAGATCCCCTAGAAACCTTTAAAATAATCATCGAGCAAGAAGTCATGCTAAATCTAATTTTAGAAGCTCATTCTAAAATTAGAGAACTATTTCCTAGCGAGAGATTAGCTTTAGAAGTAACAACAGATCCAGAAATTGCGGGATGGCGATCGCTTTGGATCAACATCTACACAAAACTTGAAGCTGATGAGGCCTTTGATAAGTTAAAAAAACTCGATCATACTTGGTGGCTAGAGGCTGGTATGGTTCTTTCTAAAAATTTGTTGAACATCAATCTAGGATGGGAGTCAGATGATCTTTGATTGGTCTGAATACTTTAATTTAGCACAAGAGTTGGCAGCAATTTCTAGCAACAACAGTACAGCCAACCAAGAAGCAAAATTGCGCTCGGCGGTGAGTAGAGCCTACTACGCCGTGTTTTGCCTAGCCCGAAATTACTTACGGGACGTTGAACAAGACCCAAGACTGTCTAGCAATAAAACTTATGATATCAACGAGCATCAATATGTAGCTGAAGAATTTATATTCAATCATTTAAAATCCCAGAAAATAACAGACATAGGCAGGGATTTAACTAGATTAAGACAGATGAGAAATAAAGCTGATTACGCAGATACCATATTTAACTTATTAAAGGATGTGAAAACCGCTTTAAAACTTGCTCAAAATATTATGATAATCTTAACTGAATTAAATCAAGAAACTGAATTATAATTTCAACTAACTCACAGATCCGATCGCCAGGGGTAAAAACCCCCGGCTAACTTCCCCCTAACTCTTACCATTCCCACCAGCAGTCGCCAAAACCCGCTTTACCAAAGGTTCCGGCACTTCCTGCAAATGGTCAAACTCCCAACTAAAAAACCCAACCCCCATCGTCAGCGATCGCAACTCTACAATCAAATCCTGCATCTCAGCCACCGGCAAATAAGCCGAAACCCGATCCCATCCCTTCCAGTCAGACTTCCCCTCATAACCCAAAATTTGACCCCGACGGCCACTCACCAACTGCAACAGCTTAGATGTAAACTCACTGGGAGCAACAATCTCCACAGATGCGACTGGTTCCAACAAAGCCGCATCACACTTCGCCATCCCCTCCTGCATCGCCAAACGCGCCGCCTGCTTAAACGCCTGTTCCGAACTGTCTACCGAATGGTAAGATCCATTCGTCAGCGTCACCTCCACATCCACCACCGGGAAACCTAAAGGCCCATGTACCAAATATTCCCGCACCCCAGTCTCAACCCCCGGTATATATTGTTTCGGTATAGCACCACCCACAATAGTTTCATTGAAAGTAAAACCCTCCCCACGCGGTAGCGGTTTAATGTCCAAATATACATCGCCAAACTGCCCATGTCCCCCACTTTGGTGCTTGTAACGCCCGTGTACAGCGGCCGCCGCCTTACGAATCGTCTCCTTATAAGGCACTTGTGGTAAGTGAGTTACCATCGGCAAATTATACTTCCGCCGCAGCCGATCCAGGGCAACCTTCAAATGAATCTCACCTTGTCCCCAAAGTATAATTTCGTGAGTATCCCCGTGCTGCTCCCACACCAGAGAGCAATCTTCCTCCATCAACTTCGCCAAAGCAGCGCTCATCTTCACTTCATCATTGCGCTTTTCTGGTGCGATCGCTAGCCCATAGACAGGCGACAACCGCTCAGCCTTCGGTAATTCTACCCGCTGACTGCCCAACGCGATCGCCTCCCCAGCTTTCACCCCTTCCAACCGTCCCAAAGCCACAATCTCACCCGCACCCGCCGCCGTCAAAGGCTGCGTTTGCAACCCCATTAACCGATACAAACCGCCAACCCGAACCCCGTTCAAAACCGTCCCATCATTTAGCGTCCCTTGCCAAATTCGCACTAACGATAACTTACCGCCCTGGGGTGTATAATATATTTTCAGCACTTGAGCCAAAGGCGCGTTCGCACCTTGTGTCAATCCCCGCCGCTCAGCCGTCATTTCCGGTGCCGGAGCTTCCCGCAGCAAGGCTTGTAGCAACGGCCGCACCCCAAAATCTTGCTCTGCAACGCCGATAAACACGGGTACAATCAAATCCGCCCCCAATTCCATCTTTAAATCTTTGGTAATTTCTTCAGCATCGGGGTTAATTTCTTCTAGCAATTCTTCCAGTAAATGGTCGTCAAAATTCGCCAATTCCTCCAGCATTTCCTGCCGTGCAGCGTGCTCTTGCTCCTTAAGTTCTGCCGGCATTGGCACGGGGTCAGCGGGTGCGCCGGGATGGTAATGATAAGCTTGTTCTGTGACTAAATCTATAAAGCCAACGATCGCTTCACCTTTGGCGATCGGATATTGATGCGGAATCACGGGGCGGCTGGAAACCGATTTTAAGGCATTGAGTACCTCTGTAAAATTAGATCCGCAGCTAGTTTCATCTGTACAAGTCCGATCCATTTTATTGATGAAAACTAAATGCGGAATTTCCCAGTCATCCAGAAATTTAAACAACGGAGCTAGAGTGAGAATACGTTGGCTGACTCCTTCACAAACAATTACAGCCGCATCCACTCCCATCAGCGCATTCAGCGTTTCTTGAGCGAATTCTATCGATCCCGGACAGTCAAGAAATGTGAAGCGCACGCCTTCGGATTCTGCGCTGGCGGCGTTGACTTCTACGCTCATTTTGCGATCGCGCGCCTCAGCACAACTGTCCCCAACTGTATTACCATCCTTAACACTGCCCTTACGGGAAATTGCCCCCGTCACCGACAGCAAACTTTCTAGTAGCGTGGTTTTGCCGCTGAGATAGGGGCCAACTATGGCAACGTTCCGAGCGGTAGAAATGACTTTTTCGTTCATATTCCCTCCAACCGAAAATAGTTTAAAATTGCTCTTTTTGAAATGATTTAGAGCATGACGATCTAGACTTTAACTAGGAAAACCTGTTTTCAAGTCCAGATAAATTTAAGTTATTGGTATCGCGCAATACTTTGAGAGTAGCGCAGTTTTAGCAACTAAAATAAAAATTGTATTTTCTCTTAAGATCGCATTAAATAAATCTTGACAAGCATTAAAGCTTATTAATTATTGCTAACTTATGTAAATTTGCTCCCGATTCCTGATGTTGTCAAACTCACCTGGATAAAGGAGCAAGAGCCATCCTTTCCGAGTTCAAGCAGGCTGGTCAACCACTTTGCTAACTCACTGGGGGCCAGGAATCGGGTTTCGACTTCGCTCAACCAGCAGTTTTTTAGGAAGATACTAGGACTTACACAGGGAGTCCCAGAAACAGGGTTTTTGAGATCGTCTGTGGGTAAGAACGAAGTATTTTCGTCAAAAAACCCGGTTTCTTTGGTTGGGTGCGTAAGTCCTGGTATTTTCGTCGCCACCCGCATATTCAGTAAAAAACCCGATTTCTTAGGTCGAAGTGCGTAAGTCCTAAATAATTAAAATTTAAGCTATGCCAGAGAATTCTACCCAACAATTAAATGCGATCGTTAAAGACTTAGATAGCCTAATTACAGAAATAGAAAATAATCCTCGCTTATCTACTTGGGTAGTGCGGCAGGTACTGAAGTCAATTAAAGATAAAGCGCAGAAAATGGCGGTAGAGTCATCAGACAAACAAGATTATCCTAAAGCATCGTAGTTGCTCAGTCGCATTTAGATTTTCCGAGCGCGATCGCTATAAAATATAAAATCTAAATTCGATAGGTACACAATGATTCAATATCGGGTAGGAAATGATTTGGATGTAGATGAGGTAATCGACCTATATCGAGCCTCAACTCTCGGTGAAAGAAGACCAATTGACGATCGCGATCGCATCCAGCAGATGATTGCTAATTCTAATTTGATCGTTACCGCTTGGGATGGCGAATTGCTAGTCGGCATTTCCAGAGCTATGTCTGATTTTAGTTACGTCACCTACTTGTCAGATTTAGCAGTAAGAAAATCCCATCAAAAATCAGGAATTGGCAAAGAATTAATCCGCAGAACCCAAATAGAATCTGGCGAACAAGCTCACTTAGTATTACTGGCGGCCCCAGCCGCTACCGAATATTATCCCCACATCGGTTTTACCCACCATCCCCAGGCTTGGCTGCTGGAAGCAGGAGAAAAACTGCGGTAATGGCTGGAACCTTTGCCACCAAACCCATTTGTCAAAAAAAATGGGGCTAGATTTTTGTTGCCCCCAAAGAAGAAGTAGGGAGAGGCGCGATCGCGCTACAGTCGAGTAACAACGTACTGGACTAACCAAATAGCGCTACGATTTCAACTGTAAGGGTGAGGAAAAGCTGAATCCGTTCAGACATAATTATTAATGTTCAAGAAGATTCGCCCCTTAAACGCGATCGCGTTTAAGAGAGAAGACATTTTCAAGCCCCAACCCCATCCCTTCTAATTTTGTTGAATCAAGGAGCAAAACTTATGTTACCTAACCGAGAAGGACAGAGAGTACCTTCTGTGACTTTCCACACCCGCACAGATAACGAATGGGTGAAAGTTACGACTGATGAATTATTTTCAGGTAAAACAGTAGTTGTCTTTTCATTACCTGGTGCTTTTACACCTACCTGTTCATCAACTCACGTTCCTGGCTACAACCAATTAGCTAAGACCTTTAAAGAAAATGGTGTCGATGACATCATTTGTATTTCTGTGAACGATACTTTCGTGATGAATGAATGGGCAAAAGCTCAAGAATCAACTAATATTACCATGATTCCTGACGGTAACGGGGAATTTACCGAAGGTATGGGATTGCTAGTTGATAAAGTCGATTTAGGTTTTGGCAAACGCTCTTGGCGCTATTCGATGTTAGTCAAAGATGGCACGATCGAGAAAATGTTTATCGAGCCCGAAGAACCAGGCGATCCGTTTAAAGTTTCGGATGCTGAGACGATGCTCAAATACATTAATCCGCAAGCCGCAAAACCCAAAGTCGTTTCCTTGTTCACAAAACCAGGTTGTCCATTCTGTGCCCGTGCCAAAGCAATCTTACAAGAGCAAGGTTTAGACTACGAAGAAATTGTCTTGGGTAAGGATGCTACGACACGCTCTTTGCTAGCAATGACTGGAGCAGCAACAGTACCTCAAGTGTTTATAGATGGCAAATTAATCGGTGGTTCCGAAGAGCTAGCTACTTATTTTGGTGTATCCTAATTACTATAGCTTGTCAATGCTTGGGGAACAGCCATTTAGAGGCCCAGCCAGAGACAAAGTTAACACCAGAGCGAGTAACCGGAGGGGCGATTTCACAGAGTACAACCTCAATCTCAAACTTTAGGTAGAAGCAATTACTTTTAGTTTAGCTAATTTCGAGCCTAATGTTTATCCTCACCCTTGGTATCAACTGCCATCCGAAAGCCGCCAGGGGTTAAAACCCCTGTCTAATAACTTAAGTCCTCTAAAGAAGACTAAAAAATTAATGAATTTTCCTTAGTCCTCTTCAGAGGACTTAATCTTTGAGGCGGGGGTTTTAACCCCCGTCGAACTCACGTTAATGCTATAATCCGATAAAACTAATCAACAGCCTAAACTCACTCTTGCTTATAATAAAAACGTACCAATCGCGCAACTTAAATTCCTTGAATGTCTTATGACAATGCCTGCAAATATCTCTCGGAAAAATACCCAGCAGAATTTGCCACCTGGATATTAGGACAAACCCCGACATCCGTTGAAATATTGAAAACCGAATTAGCAATTGAACCCATCCGAGCCGATTATCTCACCTTTTTACGCACCCAAGAACGAATTCTCCACTTAGAATTTGAGGTCAACGTAGCTGGCGAAACACCCCTACCCCTAAGAATGTTAGACTACTGGGTAAGACTTTATCGGCGATATCGAGTGCCGATCACACAAGCACTCGTTATCCTCAAAGAAACCTCTGCTGCTAATCGATTAAAAGACCAATTTCGTGTAGAAAACACGAGACATCGCTATCAAATTATCCGAATGTGGCAGCAAGACCCACAACCATTATTACACAATCCCGCTCTCTTGCCCTTAGCGGCTCTGTGCCAGACAGACACCCCAGAACGTTTGCTCAGTCAAGTTGGGGAAGAATTAGCTAAAATTGAGCCATCAGCAGAACGGGGTCAGATTGCAGCCTGTAGCGAAATCTTAGCAGGTTTGCGCTTTGAAAAAAGCTTAATCAAACAATTGTTCCGGGAGGACATTATGCGCGAGTCAGTCATCTATCAGGATATCATTCAACAAGGAGTAGAAAAAGGACAAAAACAAGCCTTGAAAACTTCTATTTTCGATGCCTTAGAAGTGAGGTTTAACTCTGTGCCACCAGAGGTAAGCCCAAAGCTTGAGGGTGAGGGATTAACGCCTGAAAATTTGCGGGCGTTGCTTCGCCAAGCTTGGACTTGTACGACTCTGGATGAGTTTATCAGCCAGCTTTAATTCTTTTGTAGGTATCGTGCGATCGCCCTTCCTTTCCCAAAGCGCGATCGCTGTTGTTTTTGCTCGTAAGTTCATATCAATTCCTTTTATCAACAGGACTTACGCACCCAACCAAAGAAACCGGGTTTTTTGACGAAAATATTTCGTTTTGACCCACAGATTCTCTCAAAAACCCGGTTTCTGGGACTCCCTGCGTAAGTGCTAATATTTTGACTTACCAACCGTCAACACCGCTACTAAAAATCGTTCCATCCGGCATAATCGCCCCCGTCAAATTCACATCACTAAAATTAACAGCCTCTAAATTAGCACCCTGTAAATTAGCCCCACTTAAATCGGCACCACTCAAATTAGCCTCTTTCAAAATAGCACCTACTAACTGCCCATTCCTCAATTGAGCATCACTTAAATCCGCCCGACTTAAATCAGCATGATTCAATTGTACATCATTTAAAATCGCCCCTAGTAACTTCGCCTTCCTTAAACTAGCACCACTCAAATCAGCATCACTAAAATTAGCAATTACCAACCTTACACCATCTAACTTAGCATTCCTTAAATCAGCATCCTGAAGATTAGCACCAATTAAATTTGCATTCTGCAAATTTACCCCCACTAACTCCACACCAGCTAAATTTATCCCTTGAAAATTCCTATCGCCATCAGCATAGCGCCTCAATATTTCCCCGGTATCTGTGACACTTATCTCTCGCTTTGGCTTGCGCTTAAAAGTAAAAGTAAAAGTATCCCCACTCTCCATCACTCGCCACATTTCCTCATACATCGGATAAGCACCGATACCACTCAATCGCAGCCAACCTTTTGCCCTCGTCATCGCTACAAATAACTGATTTCTTAAACTCAAATTACTCTCATCTTTAGCCACATTATCAAAGCCAACAACATACACCATATCAGCCTCATTACCCTTAGCGCGGTGAATGCGAGAAACTGTCACTCCCCCTTCACACCAAAAGCGATTTGGATTGCGACTTTCTTTATCTGGCTTCAAAATATTGCACTCAGGCGTACTGGGAATATAGACATCAATTCCTCGTTCCATTAAGAAACTAGCAACATAAGTTTCTAGTTCCATTGCTTCAAAACTAGAGCCTAAAACTATTACCAAAATTTCCCGCGAAGGTCGAAGGCTATCTACTTTTAAATTATAGAGAATATTATCGGCAAGCGCTATCAATTCTTCGACGCGAGAATGATAAGCCTGAAATTCTAAAACTGGACTTCCCCACAACTGAGGGACTAGATTTGGAGAATTTTCAGAAGGACGGTAAAGAGTGATTTTTTGACCATTGGTAAACTTACCAAGAGATAACTTCTTTGCGCTAATTAGTGATAAATCATCCGTTACACCTTCTAAATTTGGGCTTGCTAAATTATCTACTTTTACCTCATAGCCAATTGCTTCCCAATCTTCAACGCGAGTAATGCCAGTTAGCATTCCCTCCCACCGTAACAAACCCATACCAATACCATGAGCTGCTGTTAGAATTGGGCCGGGAGTGCGATAGCATTTGTGCATAACTTCAGTCTTTTTAATACCGCCGCTATACTCGCCACTTACCAAATGTCCTAAATCGTCGCCAAATAACTCGCTAGCAGTGGGAATGTTCAAACTTTCTAGGCTTTGTGCTTCATCATAATCCCAAATTAAACGCCGTAAATCTCGACCGCCAACGTTTCCTTCTTCCGGGGAGAAAGAGGAAGAATTCGCAGGTCGTAAAGCTTGATATGCCATCCAATAAAAAGGCTGTTTCCCCTCATACTTTAATTCATCATTTACAATCAAATCTTGACCTTCATCAATCAAAATGGCATCAAATATTTGAGGGATTTTAGCTGATTTCAATAAATGGCTGCAAACATAGGCTAAAGCTTCATTGGGTTGCTGAAATTCAGTATCGTTAACGCTTAAAGACCAGATTCCTGATGCTCGGCAAAGAGTGCTGTAAAGTCCCGGTTGATTTTTTGCACCCCAAGCATGGAAGGCTCGTAACTTTGTATTGTTTTGGTTATATCCGATTTCACCATAACTAAAACGACGCAAATATTTATCCAGTATTCCAATAATTGTTTCGTATAAACTGCGGGAGAAAAATACTAAAGCAATATCCCAATCTGGATGCTTTAAGTGCATGATAGCTGCTTTTTGACAAAGTAAAACTGTTTTGCCAGAGCCAGCAATTCCCCTGATTCTTTGTGGCCCTGGGGGGATTTCTTTGCCGATATGTTCTTGCTGTAAATCTAGTGTTAATAATTGATTTTGTAATTGGGCTAAAACTTCTGCACGAGGGAGATAATTTAAGCCTGTCTCTGATTCTTGAATCAGGGGAGATAAAGATAGTGGATTGTGAATTAGAGAATTTTCTGCTCCTCTAGATGCTCTCGTTTTTCCTAAATAAAATTTTCGAGGGGGGGGACGGAACATGGGCGTGCCGCTGATGACAGCTTGCAATAGTTTCCACTGTTCGTTGCTAAGTTGAGTTCCCTTCTTAACTGGAGCGACTTGCTCAATTATCTCAATTAGCGATGGTTTTGCAGGGGAACAAATATCCATTTCCCTAGTCTCTACTTCCCAATCCCTAGTTCCCAGTCCCAAATCGCTTTCGAGATTGTCTTTAAAAATGATGGGCGGACAACTCGGAAGTTTGTTAAACTCTTTTTCCTGCCACTGCTGCTGATTAATTAGAGGTAAAGCAACGATCGCTCTCCCGCTGACACGATCGCGCAGAGCCATTTCGCGATCGCAGTACCCAAGAATGGCAAATAATTGATTTTCAGCTTGCTGATAAGGGTTGCCGCTAGTAGTGTAAAAATTTTGGAATTCCCATTTGTGACCATTAATCGCTACAATTTGGTCAATTACGATCGACTTAACCTCGATAATAGTTAAGCCCAGTTTCAGATCGGCAATGAGAATATCAGGCTCTTTGCGAAACTCGCCTACCTTAGAAAAAATAGGATAGCGCCAGTAGGCAATGCAGTCGCGATCGGCAAAAGCAAGGCGGACGGCATCCCAAACTTTTTGTTCAGCCGTTTCTCCACTTTTCCCCAGCGGCTCAGTGGTAATAAACTTTCTGCATTCTACTTCCTTACCAACCGCCACTGTTCTATGTCGTTTCACGCTTGTTAGTTAGTTGGGTGCATAGCAGCTAGGATTGAGCTAGCTCAAGGTTACACTAAAGCCCGTCACGCGGCGTTGCCTCTCAAAACCCCGATTGAGTCTTATGGCGCACTACCGCTCCAGTTTGTGTTTACTGACTTGCATTGTCTGTCTAAGCTTTGCCCCTACTCCGGGCAGGGGAGGAAGCGATCGCTCCTCTACAGGTTTGTACAATCAAATTCCCACCTCCGTAAGTGCGGCAGGCGGGAGTGAGGGAATAATTGCCAATTCGCAAGCAATTGTCTTCGCGATCGCCTCTGTTGCCGCTCAGGAGCCTTCTCCTGGGCAATCAAAACCTACCTCAACCCCCAATAAAGGGAAATCTACTCCCGCTCCCAAACAAGAAAAAGCCAACTCCTCTAATTCCCGAATTCCCAAACCAGTAAGCGGCATAATCCGGGTTCTGCTAAAGCAGCGGAGCTTATTTTTGTTGAGTTTGGCAGCATTTTTAGTCACAGGTGCAGCAGTATTTATTTTGCTCAAACTTGTCAGTAGCGGCGAACCTGAGAATTTACAGCGAAAAGTCGCGATCGCTCGCAAACGCAAGCCTCAAAGAAATCAGCTCAGAAATAACTCTCCAGATGACCCAGAGGCAGCCGTTTTTCCGAATACAGTTAATGGAATTTATCCGCCACCCTATCCTCCGGGAATGCCCAGAAATCGCGCGATCGAAAACTCGGATCGCCCTTCCGGGTCAATCTTTGAGCCTGACGAGTCCGAATCTGAAGCAACGATAGGTGGTGAGAATTCAGAGGAGTTTACATCAGGAAATTATAGTAAAAACTACAGTGTTCCTGGGGTGGACTTGTCGGAAAAATTCAATCCAGCAGAGCCATTTAATCATACAACAGATATTTTTGTTGAAGAAACCTCAGCTCCAAGTAAAATTAATCTTATTGACCAACTCATCAAAGATTTAGCTCACCCCCATCCCACCAAACGGCATAAAGCAATTTGGCAACTAGGAGATCGAGGAGATTCTAGAGCAATTGAACCCTTAGTAAATCTACTACTTAACTCGGACTCTAAGCAGCACAGCTTAATTTTGTCAAGTTTGTCAGAAATCGGCATTAAAACTCTCAAACCCATGAATCGCGCTTGGCTAATATCATTGCAAAATGAAAGTGCCGAAGTCCGTAAAAATGCTATCCGGGATCTGACACGGATTTATGAGTTAGTCAATCAAGTTAGTCACTTATTGCAGCGGGCTGCCGACGATCCCGATGCAGAAGTTCAGGAAACAGCGCGTTGGGCATTAACTCAGTTAAACCGCAACCTTCCCCTTTCTGGGAATGACAAATCATCTCGGTCAAATTCTAGCAATTTAACTGATAATAACTCAGATAGTAGTTAGTGGTTAGTTGCTAATTGCTAATGGCTAATTGCTAATTGCTAATGGCTAATTGCTAATTGCTAATGGCTAATTACTAATTGCTAATTCAGGACTTACGCACCCAACCTCATAAACCGGGTTTTTTGACGAAAATACTTCGCCCTTATCCAGAGATTCTCTCAAAAACCAGGTTTCTGGAGCCATGAGCGTAAGTCCTAT
>NZ_JAQMUA010000442.1:0-3648 GCF_028330895.1 Kamptonema animale CS-326
CGACAGCATCGCTACTGAGGGCATCAAAAGGGCTGGGAGGCAAGCCACCGCGTCCAGTGACAACAAAACTGTTGCCGCGATCGCCACCGCAACCCTGTACAGTGAGATTTGCCGCATTGAGAATGTCAGTGGGCAACTCAACTAACCCGGAACTGGGGTTGATATCGGGGGTATTGATGACCACGACACCGCTAAACTGTGCCCCCAAATCGGAGGTAGCGGTAATATCGCTTTCAGCCGTTTGAGCTTGGCGAAAGGCCGTCCCAAAGACTCCTTGAGAATTGATCACGACTCGGCCCCCGGAACCTGCGATCGCGTTCGCCGTAATGTCACTATTTTCTAAGGCCGCCAAAGTCCCCGCATCCAGGGTAATGTTCCCCCCGTCAGCAGAACCCGCATTCGTGGTGATGTTACTACCGCGCCGTAACTGTACCGAGTCTGCCTTTAGCAAAATGTCACCACCACCACCAGATGCAGTTGCAGCCGAGATCGTACCTTGATTTGTCAAACGAATGGTATTGGCATCAACTTGTAAATTCCCGGCCCGCCCCGTACCCGTACCCCGTACTCCAATTTCTGCGCCGTTGCGAACCGTTAATTGTCCAGTTTTAATAATCAAATCTCCCGCTTTGCCAGCGCCGCTGGTATTAGATTCGATCGCAGTCGGTACGATGCCATCACCAATAATCCCAAAGGAAACTGACTCTACACTGGGATCGACTGATGTGGCAAAACCACTAACTTCTATTGATTCGCGTGCAGTTAAAGTCAAATTTCCGGCTTGACCCTCCCCCCCAGTTGCAGCCGAGATTTGTGCGCCATTGCGGACACTAAGCCGATCTGCGGTGACTTTGAGGTTGCCAGCGGAGGCTGTACCCTGTTGGCCTGCGACTGTCAGCAGGGAGGAAGAGGTGAACAAACCGCTTAAAAAGCGCCCGTCGGAGGATAAACCGTTGAGTTCTACGCTAGAAGCATTGATGGTGAGATTCCCGCCTCGACCTTTGCCAGCAGAAGAAGCGGATACTTGGGCTCCGTTGCGGACGATTAACTCTGTGGCGTTAACTGTCAAGTCTCCGCTATCACCAGCGCCGAGAGAGACGGTGAATAAGCCTCCAGGCAAGGGAGCACCAGGGGGAAGTCCGCTAAGTTCTATGGTGTCGGCGTTGACTGTGAGGTTGCCGCCTCGACCTTCACTGGCGGCATTCGGGTTGGTGGCGATTAGGCTGCCATTGAGACCGATCAGTTGGGGGGTGTTGATTTCGATGTTGCCAGCGTTGCCAGTGCCTGCTGTGCCTGTGAGGATGAAAGAACCGTTGGTCATTAACATTTTTTCGGAGGCTGCGATCGCGAGGTTTCCTCCAATTCCGGGGCCGAGGGCTGAGGTTAAGATGGCGGCTCCGTTTGTCATTGTCAATTGTGGGGTGTTAATGGTAAGGCTGCCAGCGTTTCCCGGACTGGCGCTGAGAGCAAATATGCCATCTACGCGATCGCTTAAGACAAAGGTTCCACTCACCAGTTTGACGAGGATGCCCAAGGGTGCGCTACCTGCAATGGTTACGGATTGAGAAGCGTTGATGTTGACGTTACCACCTGCACCGATGCCGAAGGTGGAAGATGAAATAAAGCCGCTGCCTTGAATTGAGAGATTTTGCGCCCGGATATCTATGCCGCCGCCATTGAGGTTTCCCAGTGTATCGGCAACTATGCTAGCGCGATCGCTGATAGCAACATTTTTGCCCTGCACTCGCACCGTACCACCGCCTAAACCGCTAGCATTGACAGCGGCTTGCTGGGATAGCAATATATCTCCTAATGGGGAATTACCAGGGGTTAAAGTTCCCAGTTGCCAGTTCCCAGTTGCCAGTTCAATAGTGCCTCCGGGTGCTGTCAAATTGCCGCCTTCGAGTCGGACTTCGCGACCAATTAGCCCTAGAGTTTGACCGGGATTTACTTGCAATCCGACTATATTACTATCGCTATCGGTGGTTTGGGATTGCACTGCGATCGCGCCGGAATTGCCACCGGCAGAATTGCGACCAAATTGCACGCCAATCGGCACGCTAACTGTTAGTAAAGGTGCTCTTTGGGGGTTAGCATTTAAAGCTGTACCATCAGCGAACTGAATGCTATTAGCTGTACTGGCAACAAAAGAACCACCGATATTTAATCGAGCATTGGGGCCGAAGATAATCCCATTAGGATTGAGCAGAAATAAGTTAGCAGTGCCGTTAGCACGAATTAAACCATCAATATTAGAAATATTGCCACCTGTGACGCGGCTGATGATATTTTGAATATCGGCAGCGTTGTTAAAAAAAGCAGTGCCGCCATTAGTTACAGAAAATTCTTGGAAACTATGAAATAAGTTACCGCCAAGTTTTGTGCCTCCTTCAATCCTGTTGATGTTACCTTCTGGGAGTACAGTAGTGTTATTTGGTAAGGTATTATCGGGAGTAATTTGAGCGTTAACGGCGGCGGGAATCAGTAAAAATAAAAGAGTGGTTGCGAACCGGAAGGGGCGAAATACCATAATTTTCAGTTGCTATTTAACTAGGGGCTAGGGGAAAAGAGGGGGAGATGGGGAGGATGGGGAGGATGGGGAAGATAGGGGAGATGGGGAAGATGGGTAATTAGCAATTAGCAATTAGCAATTAGCCATTAGCAATTAGTCTGTTCTTATCCTATCAAATCAAGCCAAGTCTGAAGGCTCAGGAGAATTGCACCTTGGAACTACAAGAGCGTTTGTACAACCATCTTACTCAAATTGTGCGCGATCGCAACCCCTATTTTGCCTCGGCTGGACATTTCTATGTTCAGCAATACATCCGCCAACAGCTAGAACAGTGGGGAAATGTTGAACTTGACGAGTTTGAGGTACGGGGGAAAGTTCATCACAATTTAATTTTGAGTTTACCTGGTGGAGATCCCCCCTTTAAAAAGGGAGGGAGTAGTCATAAATTACACCCAATTTTAATTGGAGCTCATTATGATACAGTACCAGGTTCGCCGGGAGCGGATGATAATGGTACCGGGCTGGCTGTGTTGTTAGAATTAGCGAGTGCGATCGCATCTCAACCACTTAGATATCCGGTTCAATTAATTGCTTTTGACATGGAAGAATATGGTTGTTTTGGAAGCGATCGCTATGCGGCTAAACTGCAAGCAGAAAATCAGCCTTTGCGGTTAATGATTGCCTTGGAAATGTTGGGTTATTATGATAATACTCCTAATTCCCAGAGCTACCCAACTGGGTTAAAATATTTTTACCCCAATTGTGGCAATTTCATTGCTTTAATTGGCAATTTGCGAACAATTCCAGACATGATTAATTTGAGTAGAAACATGCGCCAATCTGGGAGTAATTGCGAGTGGTTGCCAGTACCGAATCGCGGTTTAATTGTACCTGATACGCGGAGGAGCGATCATGCTCCATTTTGGGATAGAGGCTATCCAGCAATAATGGTGACGGATACTGCTAATATGAGGAATCCTCACTATCATCAGAAAAGCGATAAAATTGATACTTTAAATTTAGATTTCCTGGCTGGTATTTGTCAGGGGTTAGAGGTGGGAATTAGGTGTTTATAATGTTAGCTAATGAATTATAATAATCCTGTGCTAAAATTACTGTAACGCCGCCCTCTGGGC
>NZ_JAQMUA010000443.1:0-1955 GCF_028330895.1 Kamptonema animale CS-326
GCATGGGTGGTATGGGCGGCATGGGCGGCATGGGCGGCATGGGTATGATGTAGTTTTACCCGCGATCGCGCTGGAGAAATTTGTAGAGACGCGATCGCCCAGACGATCGGGACAGAGTTCCTAACGCCAGCCTCACTTGCAGTATGTTAGGGCAAGTGAGGCTGGCGTTATCAACTGTAATGGGTAAGTTTTGTAGGACTTACGCCCATGACTCCAGAAACCGGGTTTTTAAGAGAATCTGTGGGTAACAACCAAGTATTTTCGTCAAAAAACCCGGTTTCTTTGGTTGAGTGCGTAAGTCGTGTTTTGTTTACTGCGCTAGCTATAATATGGTAAGGTTAGTCCTTAAATAAGAAAAATTAATTATTAATTTTTTAGCTGTTATTAAATTTTGGTGGAGGCCAGCAGGCTAAGATACATCAAAAATATATTTGTTAGATAGACTATTTTTTTTAGGGAGCATCCCGATTTGTATGAAGAGCGAAAAAGACCTTTCCCCCCTACCTCCCTCTCCTACGAGGGGATGGGGAAATTTCTTTCTTTGTTTTTTTGCTGCGATCGTCCCCAGGATGTTCAAGTTGCGATCGCCAAGGTGGTTAGGACATTCTTGTTTCCTCAAACCCTTAAGTCTATTCCCTTCTTCCTCTTCTTCCCTAGTCCCTAGCCCCTAGCCCCTAGCCCCTAACCGCTGAAAGCGGTTTCTATAGCTATTTAACGCTTAAGTTTTCACAGTTTACACTACCAATTATGAAGGAAGCAATGAACTGGTTTGAAACATTTTTAGCTACTTCTGCTGATGCCTTCATAGAGTACACTCAAGAGCGGAAGTATGTATTAATTAATCCTGTTGCTGCTTGCACTTGGCTGGGATTAGAGCCTGCTGAAATCATCGGTAAAAACAATCTAGAATTAATAAATTTATACCCCACTAATCCAGGGCTAAAATATATAATCTCACAGATAGATCCCTGCCTGGAACAAGTATTACTCACAGGTGAAAAAAGAACCGCAATCCACGAAGCGATCGCCAGCGATGGCAACATAAAAGTTTACGAAACAGCTTATACGCTGGTAGAAGACGGTAGCGGGAATGCACGAGTTTTTAGCGTCGGCAGAGATATTACTCCCCATTACCGCTGGCAACAGCAGACAACTGAACAGCTACGCAGATCCACTGATTTACTATGGTTAAATACCGCCAATAGTCCTCTAGGAATGATTGGATGGGACGAACAATTTTGCATTATCCAGTGGTCAAAACGAGCCGAGGAAATATTTGGCTGGAGTGCCGAAGAAGTGATGGGTAAACCACCGATGGATTTTCCCTTAATTTACCCAGAGGATGCGGAAGTTGTTAATGCTTTGATCGCTCAACTTTTAGCTGGTAATAGCAATACTTCAATTAATCGAAATTACACCAAAAGCGGACAAAAAATTTGGTGTCACTGGTTTAATTCGATTATTCGCAGTGGCGACAGTTTTACAATCCTATCCTTAGTAGAAGATATCACCGATCGCAAACTTCTAGAAGAGGCCGCCGCAGAGCGATCGCGCTTAACAGCATTGACGGCTGATGTAGGTATCGCCCTTACGCGCCACCCAGAAGAAATCCTCGGCCCTTGTTGCTCAGCAGCGATACATCATCTCGACGCAGCCTCAACAATAATTTGGACTTTCAACGCTCAAGAAAACGTTTTAGAACTCCAAGCTGTTGCTGGATTCAGCCCCGCCCCAAATGGCCCCGATAGTCGCATCGCCTTTGGTTGCGGCAAAATCGGTCTAATTGCACAGCAGCAACAGGCCGTATTTGACAACAGTTTTGCGATCGCAGACTTTGAATCAGGTGACTGGGGACTGGGGAGAGGAGATGGGGGAGATGGGGGAGATGGGGGAGATAGGGGAGATGAGGAAGTTAAATCGAACCTATCCTCCCTATCATCCCTATCATGCCCCCC
>NZ_JAQMUA010000444.1:0-18258 GCF_028330895.1 Kamptonema animale CS-326
CGCCCAGAGAGCGGCGCTACCTTATTATCCTTCAAACCAACAGGCTCGCCAAGCAGATTCGGCCGCAACTACGGTATACTCGCGCTGTTTTTTTTGATAGTCGCGCCTCACTGTGTTTAACCGCAGGGAAAGGTTGCGAATTTGTTGTCGCCAAGCTGTCACGTCTGCATTGGCAAATTCAATTTCAGATAAACGTAGATTAATCGCCGTGATATGAACTGCATTAGCGCTGGGAGCCCCCCCTAAACCTCCAAAACTGCCTACTCCTAACTCTCCTAAACTTTCTTCATCTTCAGATTCTACGGTTTCAATTATTAAGTTTAATAGGTTAGGTGGCCCGGCGATCGCATCTCCAGAGGTGTCTGCGTTAACAGCAGCTTCTAAAATCGGTTCCGGTAATTGCTTAGGCAAAATTCCTGAGTTTTGCAGCAAGCGGTTACTATCGCGAGAAAGGCTTCTAAGGATATTAGCGATCGCTTTTTCCATCTTCTCCTGCCACTGCAATAATTTGTCTGCGGAGTGGGGACTGGGAATTTTTGAGTTTTGAGTTTTGAAATTGCTTCCTTGCGCTTCCACTGCTAAATCCTGCGGGTAGGCTACGCGAACAGGGTTTTGAGTTTCGGGTTGACTAAATATCTCCTCTCGCCCCGCATCTCCTTCGCTTTCTGTGAATTGGTTATTCTCCTCTTCTTCCCATCCTTCTTCCTCATCCTCATCATCATCCTCCTCTTCCTCTCCCTGTTCCTCCTTCAGTAGCAATTGCAACTTTTCAGAAGCTGCGATACCCAACTTCCGCAACGACTGCTGCATTTTTTGCCGCTGATTGTAGGATAACTTCAGAAAAGGTTCTGGATAGCCTTGAGTACAAAGGTAATAACAAGCCAAAATTAACTGCTGACTCGCCGCTTGTCCCAAGGCATTTAAATAACCGCTGTAGCTATTCGCCAATTCCGAACCGATGTTTGCGATCGCTTCTTCCAGTACTCCTATTTCCCGCTCAATTCGCTCACTTGCTCCAGACATACAATAATCTTAACTGGTAATTTGTAATTGATAATTGGTAATTAGTAATTGGTAATTGGTAATTGGTAATTGGTAATTGGTAATTGGTAATTGGTAATGGCTAATTATCCATCTCCCTCTCTCTTCCTCTTTCCCTAGTCCCTAGTCCTGAGCATCCTAGCCCCTTCTTTAGTAATTTGTAAATTGAAAATAGTGCCTACCAATTAAAAACTGCTATAAACTAAAAATTAAAAACTAAAAACAACAGCACATTTTCTGTAATTTTTAATTTTTAATTTTTAATTTTTAATTATTTAGTTCCCATTTGGGCGGCAACTTCGTCAGCAAAATTGCTTTCTACCTTCTCAATCCCTTCGCCTAATACAAACCGCACAAATCGGCGCACTTGGACGTTTTCACCCAGTTGAGAGATAGTTTGTTTCACCAACTCTTCCACCGAGATATTTTGATCCCGAATAAAAGGCTGATCCATCAAAGAGAGCTCTTTCAGACGCTTATCAATTCGTCCTTGAACAATCTTTTCCTTAATATTTTCTGGCTTATTGCCCAAGTCATCCTTACCCATTTCAACTGCCTTTTCCTTCTCGACAATTTCAGCGGGAATGTCTTCAACTTTCACGTATTCCACATTCGGACAAGCTGCAATTTGCATGGCAATATTCCGCACCAAAAGTTGAAACTCCTCGCGGCGGGCCACAAAATCTGTTTCACAATTAACTTCCACGAGTACACCAACACGGCCTCCCGTATGGATGTAGCTACCTACTAAGCCTTCAGAGGCGACGCGGTTTGCTTTTGTAGTAGCAGAAGTAATCCCCTTTTTCCGCAGCCACTCAATTGATTTGGCTATATCTGCGTCATTTTCTACTAGCGCTTTTTTGCAATCCATCATGCCAGCGCCAGTTTTTTCTCGCAGTTCTTTAACAAGTTTTGCTGATATTTCTGCCATCTCGCCTACCTTCCTAATCAGAATTATTTATGAGTAGAAGACTTACGCATTCTAACGGTGTAGCAAGGCTTTGGGATTGCTTCGGAAGCCTCGCAATGACATAATTACGTTGTCTATGCGTAAGTCTTAGAGTATTGAGTTAGGCACTGGTAATTTTTCCTTTGCAATGCGAAGGGTTAAAAGCAATTGCCAATTGCTAATTACCAGCGACCAACTCAAATACTATTATTCAGCTTCAGCGTCTTCGTCGGCCTCTGAATCTGGGATGTCGAGCTCTTCCAACTCGCCAGCTTCGTAGTCGTCTTCACCACCTTCGTACTCTTCGTAGTAATCTTCTACTTCGCTTTCGAGCTGACCGTGACGACCTTCATAGATGGCATCAGCCAACTTACCTACTATTAGTTTAATCGAACGGATAGCGTCATCGTTCGCTGGAATGGGAATGTCTACTAAATCGGGATCGCAATTTGTGTCTAGCAGCGAGACGATGGGAATCCCTAACTTCTGGCATTCTAAAACAGCATTGTATTCCCGGCGTTGGTCTACAAGTACGACTGCATCAGGAATCTTACGCATGGATTTAATCCCGCCCAGATACTTTTGCAGTTTCGCCAACTCGCGGCGCAGCGTTGAGGCTTCTTTTTTCGGCAACAAATCGAGAGCCCCGGTTTCTTCGCGGCGCTCTAAATCTTTTAGGCGCTCAACGCGGGATTTAATTGTTGTCCAGTTAGTGAGCATTCCTCCCAGCCAGCGCTGGTTGACGTAGTAAGCGCCGCAGCGATGGGCTTCTTGAGCGACTATGCCGGCGGCTTGGCGCTTAGTACCGACAAACAGAAACTTTTTGCCTTTTTCAGAAGCCTCTCTCATGTACTCATAGGCATCTTCCATGAGCTGAGCGGTCTGTACTAGGTCGATGATGTGAACGCCATTGCGCTCGGTGAAAATATAAGGGGACATTTTGGGATTCCACCGACGGGTTTGGTGCCCGAAGTGAACTCCTGACTCCAACATTTGAGCCAAACTGACGACTGACATATTTTTAACTCCTGATTCGGGTTAATCCTCCATCCAGCCGTATTTCTGAGGTTTTGAGCCTCGGAAACACCCGAAAACCTGGATGTGCGAATTTACACAACTTTTCTAGGATATCACAGTTTACGATTCTTTTTTTCTAGCTCCTAGCCCCTCTTCCTCTCTTCCCCTAGCCCCTAGCCCTTAGCTATAAAAAACCCCAGGCAAGTTTTGCTTGGGGTTTGTAAATCAGGGTGCATCTATGCTTTTTATAAAAAAATCCCCTGAAAAACCTGCGACTTTAGTCCAGGGATGAAAGGGATCGGGAGACTTTAGTCTCTCAGTTAGATATTTCCAAGTATAGTACAATTAATCAAAGGAGGTGAAACCAAATGTATGCAGTGCAAAAAGATATCTGGCATTTAATAGGACGCGATAAATCCATTGTCGAACAACTGTTGAGATGGTCAAATAACCTATTTAATGTCGGCACTTACGAAAGTCGGCAACGATACTTCAAAGACCAAGGCGCAGTTAAATATCCCGAACTTTACAAAATAACCAAAGCCAACAAAAATTACGGCTTGCTCTACTCGCAAGTTGCTCAACAATCCCTTAAGTCTGTCGCTGAATCTTTTAGCTCTTTCCGAGCCTTAGAAAAGTTAGCCAAAAAGGGGGAACTTAATCAAAAACCGAGATTACCCAAGTACAGAACCAAAGGGGGTATGTACCCGGTTTCATATCCGGGACAAGCCTTGAAAATAGTCGGCAATCGGGTGAGATTGCCTCTAGGGAATAAAGGGAAAGAACACTTTGGGGTAGACGGTCTTTGGGTGACATTACCAGAAAGACTGAAGGGTTGCTCGATTAAAGAACTCAGGTTAATCCCTAGAAATGGTGAGGTCTGGGTTGAATTTGTCCACGAATCTTTGACCAAACAAGCCCCTAGTTGTAGTCTCGAAGTAACTGGAGTTCTAGGTATAGATCATGGTATCAATAACTGGTTGACCTGTGTTTCTAGCAATGGCAAACCATTTATTATTGATGGTCACAAATTGAAGTCTTGGAACCAATGGTTTAACAAGCAAAAAGCGAGAGTTCAATCAGAGCACGCTAAACGCAAGTTGCCTAAAGGCTTCTCGTCAAAAAGACTGCAACAGTTATCAGAAACTCGTACTAGAAGGATGAGAGATGCTGTCAACAAAGCAGTAAGAACCATCATAAATTATTGCGAAAGTCACCAAATTAATGTCATAGTATTTGGTTGGAATAAGGGACAGAAGCAAGAAGTCAATATGGGTGGAGTAACCAATCAGAACTTCGTTCAAATACCCAGAGCTAAAGTTAAAGATAGATTGCAACAAGAATGCGATCTTAGGGGTTGGCGATTTGTGGAGCAAGATGAATCTTACACCTCAAAAGCTAGCTTTTTAGATCGAGATTTTCTGCCAGTAAAAGTTGGTGAAAAACCCGACAATTGGCAACCATCAGGTAAAAGAATTCAACGAGGTTTGTACCGTTCGGCTCAGAGATTAATTCTAAATGCAGACGTTAACGGTGCGGCAAATATCATCCGTAAATCAAAAGTAGCCACAGACTCAATTGTTAAGCGAGTGGGTAGCGGGTTACTGACTAACCCTTTAAGAATCAAACTTTGGGTGGATTTATCCCCCAAGGTTTGTCCTCAAGAATCCCCGTGTCTTTAGACCGGGGAGTGTCAAATTCCCAAGCTAGAGATAGCTATCAGGATAAATTGCTCAAGTTCCACCGATCGCCTCGGTTAAATAATCGGCCGCTGCTTCCACTACCGCGATCGCATTTTCATAAACCATCCGCGTCGGCCCCAAAACTCCCACACTACCCACCGGGACTGAACCCCGCTGATAAGTTGAGGAAATTAGCGTACAACAGCGGATCGGTTCTAAGGGGTTTTCTGACCCAATTCGCACTTTCACGCGCTTACCGGGCGTTTCTGAGCTACCTGATGCAAAAATCAGAGGCCAGAGTTGCTCTTGTTCTTGTTCGAGTAGATGAATAATGGTTTGAACTTGTTGGAGTTGGGAAAATTCAGGTAATCGTAGGGCTTCTGCTAAACCACTTATTAAAATGCGGGTATAAGCTGGAGTTTGAGCTTTGCGACTCACATCTGAGAGTACAGTTTTCAATAATTCGGCATAGCGTTCAAATTCGCGACCTAATTCCCTAGCATCGATCAGTGAGAGTTCGCACAGCGATCGCCCCCGCAGTTGGCTATTAAGGAAATTCGATAATATTTGCAATTCGCGATCGACTATTTCTGCATCCTCTGGCCCAAAGGTTTCGCTGGCTTCACCATTTTTAGGTTGAGGTAACTGCATCAAGACTGACTGCGTTTCGTAACTATCAGTCACCACAATCAGCATTACCTGTTTGGGGTCGATTTGCACCAGTTGAACGTGGCGCAAGTTACCAGTATGAGACTGAGGAAGCGTGATCAGGGCAATATAGCCGCTGACAGTTGCTAAAATTTGGGCTGCACCCCTCAGCAGCGTTTCCATCCGGCCATCCGACCAATTAAGCTGGTCTAGAACCTGTTCGACTTTACCACCTAATTTTTCAGAGGGAGCAATTAGTCGATCTACATAAATCCGGTAGCCTGAGTCAGAGGGAATCCGTCCGGCGGAGGTGTGAGGTTGATAGAGTAGTCCGGCTTTTTCTAAGACCCCCATCGCATTACGAATGGTGGCGGGACTAACACTGAGGTTATATTCGTCAACCAAAGCTTTTGAGCCAACAGGTTCGGCTGTGGTTATATAATGGCGAACCGTTGCCCAAAGAATACGTTGTTGGCGATCGGTAAGATTGACGCTCACAGGCTTTTAAGCTCAATTATCGAACAAATAGGGGCGGGTTTTGTATAAAATTTATCGGTGAGATGCAAAGTTTATGGGCTAAACCCGCCTCTACTCTGAACCCAGAAACTCTGTTCTCAAAGGTAGCAGATCGGAGTTGTTAATCCCACCATAACAGAGTTTGGCTAATAGCGGGGGATGGTGCGATCGACTTTTAGTGAGTAATAGTCGATGCCGCCTGTGATGTTTTTGACGTTAGTGAAGCCTTGATCTACCAACCAATGACACATTTGAGCCGATCGCACTCCATGATGGCATAGAACTAGGGTTTCTGCGTCGGGATCGAGGCGGCTGCGGATGTGGTCAGACCATGCGGCAAATTCGCTTAGGGGCAAAATTTCAAACCCTGGTAGGGATGCGATCGCAATTTCGTAGGTTTCTCGCACGTCTACAAGCTGCAATTTCTCTACTGATTCTTCCTTGAGACGGCGGTCTAATTCTTCTACACTAATTTCCGGGATCGTTTGTGGCATTTGGTTATAGCTTTTATGGACAGTATTAGATAGTGAAAATTATAATACTAGAGTACGTTAAACCCCACAAGAAAAAATACTAGACTTTAGGTGTTAATTATGGCAAATTATGACATTTTTGACGAACAATACTACTTATCGCAATATCCAGCGTTAAAAACTGCGATCGAGCAAGGAATTATTAAATCTGGGAGAGATCATTTTGAACGTTTTGGTCAAGCTGCTGGCGTCACCAGAATATCGCGGTATTTTGACGAATCTACCTATCTGGAACAATATCCCGACCTCGCTGCCTTAATCCGCACTCCCAACAACCCAAGCGCGCCTTTTACTTCAGGATTAGACCACTTTATCCAATACGGTTACGAACAGGGTCGAACTGGCGTATCACCTAACTATGACGAAGCATTTTATCTAGCCAATAACCGAGATTTGCTGCCATTTATTCAGAATGGAACTTTTACAGATGGCTACCAGCATTTCGTTAAATTCGGAAGCAAAGAGCGTCGGTCTGGTACTTCTTTCTTTGAAACGGAATACTTGTTCTCAAACCCCGTTCTGTTTGAACTTATTAGTTCTGGAGCCTTGACAACCAGTCGCGAACACTACTTCAAATATGGGCAATTTGAGACTAGCAGATCTGCGACTTTTGTGGGAAGTCCTGGCAATGATATCCTTACTGGTATAGGGATAGGGAATGTCGAATTAATTGGAGTTGAACTAGGTTTAGTTGCAGAGGGAGGAGCAGTTGGACGTGGCTACATCCGAGATTATGAAAGTGATGGCAGTAATGAATTCGATACTCTCATTGGCGGTAGCGGCCGCGATAAATTCACACTCGGCGATGCGATAATAACTAATAGGGGAGCGTTGACTAGAATGCAAACTTTATATATTGGTCAAGGTTTTGCTACAATTAGGAACTTTACCAAAGGTCAGGATAGCATCCAGCTAGTAGATGATTTCCCACCTTCTTTAGATCAATACTTGGTATTTCCCATTAACAATAATCGAGATTTAGCTATCCAAACAAACGGCTTGCCTGTCGTTAAAAATGGAGTTACTGAAATCAGTCGCTTTGACACACTTGCTGTTATTGAAGGCGGGGGAAATCTCAGTTTAAATCTATTACCAGGTTCTGGATCTTCAACGGTTTTACTTGGGTAGAAATATCGAAGCTATTAAGGGTTGGTCTTTAGCTGCTGTCCCTTAATAACTAACCACTAATTACTAACAATTTGCCTGACTACTGTTAAAGCAGAGTAAGAAACTCCCGCTGTTCCTTCCCCTGGATGAGTGGAATCACCTACTAGCCAAAGATGCTTAACTGGTGTCCGATTTGCAAAGCCAAACGGCCCAAAAGTTGGTATTCTTTGACCAATACCGCCAACAACTCCTAGATCCCGCCCAGTATACCGCGCAAAGGTTCGAGGCGTTGCCGCTTCTTGATGTAAAATCTTATCAGGTGTTAAGTCAAAATATTGACCCAAACGTGCGATCGCTTCTTCGCTATATCTTTGTTTCAACCCTTCATAATCCGCACAATTCCACCACTTTCTAGTATCGGTAAAAGATGAGGCTGTAATTGTCGCCCTCCCTTTCGGTGCTCTACCATCTCCTGACTTGCTGACAGAAACAAATAGGGAATTGTTTTCACCAATTACGCCGTCATAGTCGTATAAAAATTGAAGGTGTGGCGGACAATTTTCAGGAATTGCGCTTTCCTCTACTCCTAAATATATGACGAAAGCACCTGATGCAGGAGGCAATTTATCTACTCGATATTTGTAGCCAACCATTGAGTCGGGCAATTTGGCAACTGAATTAGTTACTAAATTAGTTGCTAATTTTTCTCCTTCCCCTAACAATTCTACTAAGTTTTGTACAGTTACATTAGCTATAATATGGTCAGCCGTTTCTGTCCAAACTTCACCTGTTTTCTGATTGCGAATAGTTACGCAATTAGCCTTATTATTGACTGTATGAATTTGTTCAACTGTATGCCGCATTAATAATTTTCCACCATCTCTTTCTATAGCTTCCACAAGACTCTCGCTCAATACCTGCATACTCCCTTGCAAGTGATATAATCCCTGTGGTTCTTGGGAAACACCTAAAGCCGTCGCCGCATAAAGTAGTGCTGTTTCCTCTGCATCTACCTGAGAATATAGCTTTAATTGTAAATCTAAAAAAGTTTTTAAACGTAGATTATCGCCCAAACCATACAATCTTAAAGCATCACCTACTGTCATGAAGGTAAACGGTAAAGTAATCAAAGTGTCGGGACGAACTGCTTTAGTTAATTGCCATAAATCCCACAAATTACGTGGTGGTAAAACAGGATCTCTACCTTGAAATTTCCAGCTAGGTTTGAATAAAGTTGCCAATAACTGCCAGAAAGGTTCGCTTCCGGGAAATTGTCTTTGCCTTTCTAACTGCCATTTTTTAGGATCTCGCCACACACTAATAGGTTCAGTTTCACCGGGAAGAAATACCGCACAAGCGGGATCGCAAGGTGTGGCGGCGGGTATTTCAATGTCTAATTCTGAGAAAATACGATGATGAATACCTCCAGGTTCTAAACCTGCTACTTGGGTAGCACCAACATCGAAGGTAAAGCCTTTACGTTTGAAGGTAGAAGCGCATCCCCCAGGAACGATCGCTTGGTCTAAGATTAGCACTTGGTAGCCTCTTTTGGCTAATAAGGCTGCGGCTGTGAGTCCACCAATTCCGGCCCCAATTACGACGATCCGGGGTTTGCTGTCAGGAGTGCGATCGCTTAGCATAAAATAAGGAAGAAGGAAGAAGGAAGAAGGATACAGGGAGAAGGAAGAAGGATACAGGGAGATGGGGAGACGCGGAGACCTAGAAGAAAATGAAAATTTAGTTATCTAGGATAGAAGAAAAAATGCTTATATCTTAAGCTTTTTAGCTATCTGTATCTAACGTTTAATTAGGTTATTTATGGATGTAATTGACTCAAAATTACTCTTAACCGATCGTAATCATCTTTAAGCACAACACTCAAACTTCTTCCCGCCTGTACTAACCAAGATCGATCGCGTTTTCGTAGTTGATAAATCTCCCGAATCGCTGCCGCAGCCAACGCATCGACAGGCGCATTACTCACCTCAAGCAGCGTCCGCAAAAAATCCAACTGTTCGCTAAAAGCAATCACTTCATCAGGTTCACAACTATAAACAGCTTGGTGAATTTGTGGCGGACGCGGCGGGATATATTGATAAATAGTTCCCGGCTTCGGTACAGAACCATTATACCTTTCTTCCGGCCCTTGGAATCCCACAATTGCTGCTCGAAATTCCGTTTTTAACATTGCAAAAATCTGGGGTTGTTGTTCCCTTAAATCTTGGAGAGATAAACCCAAAGCTCTCGCCCTGTGAACTGTATCAATGGGGCAAGTTGTGGCATGATAAATTACGCCGTAAATCTGATTTCTAGATTCTTCGTCTACCGCTTTTACCCAACATCCAAAAGGTGGCATCGGCGGAAAATTCAAATCATCTGGCTCTAAACATTGAGCCACAAATTCTGTAGTAGCTGTTTCAATAACTTCACCAATGTGGTCGCGGCGACGATCTTCTACAGTAAATTGAGGTAGGGGAAGACGCATATACTTAATTGGTAATTGGTAATTGGTAATTGGTAATTGGTAATTGGTAATTGGTAATTAGGATACACAGATTTTACAGATTCCTCTGATTTCACAGAGTAAACGATCGTGACTCTAACTAATCCGTGTCATCCGTGTAATCGGTAAAATCCGTGTTCGTAATTGGTAATTGGTAGTGAACTTAGGGTAATGTGGATGAGGCTGGGTGAATAATCGGACACCCAATGATTTAATATTTGTTTCGCCTCATCCACCAGATAGAATTACAAGCAGGGCTTACGCACTGACAACGAAAAATCAACATTTGAGATTGCTTATTTTAACGGCAATCACTGAATTAGTTGCTAGTCGAAAAAGAGAACGAACTACTAACAACTAACTATAGCATTTTTCAATTGGGTGAGGTAGGGCGAACTAATCAGCCATTAGCCATTAGCCATTAGCTATTACCAATTACCAATTACCAATTACCAATTACCAATTACCAATTACCCATTACCAATTACCTTTGTTATTTACCTTTAGCACGGCCAGCCGTAGCATCCACAGATTCTAACTGCGACAGCCGGAATGTAATCAGCTTATCCCAATTTCCGCCTTCAAAAAGTACCGCAGCTTTGCCATCGCTGACTCGCTGGACTTGTCCTTGAAAGTCGTAATAAATCTCGCCGATATCCTTAACTCGAACTGCTGAACCGGGAAAAATCATAATTCTTTGATAGTAAGGTTGGCACTTTCTAGCTTACTAGGAGTTAGAAGAGTTTTGAGTTATGTAAAATACTTAAACCTCAAAACTCAAAACTCTCTAAGCAAGGGCAGCTACAGAAACTTTACCAGCAATGCGCTGCGCGATCGCTTTCAACTCCTTCGCCGAAGCTGAATCGGGTTGTCCCACGACAATGGGCACGCCTCCATCACCACCCTCCCGCAAAGGAATCTCCAAGGGTACGCGGCCTAATAGGGGTACGCCTAACTCAGCAGCAGTTTTCTCGCCGCCGCCAGACCCAAAAATATCGTATTGTTTATCTGGCATATCTGGGGGAATAAAATAACTCATATTTTCTACAATCCCCAATACGGGCACGCCTAACTGCTGGAACATCTTTAACCCTTTGCGAGAATCCAGCAAGGCTACAGTCTGCGGCGTAGTCACAATCACTGCACCAGCCATTGGTACCGCCTGTGCCATAGTTAATTGGGCATCGCCAGTCCCCGGAGGCATATCGACAATCAAATAGTCTAAATCTCCCCACTGCACTTGGTAGAGAAATTGGCGGATAATACCATTTAACATCGGGCCGCGCCAAATTACGGGCTGGTCTTTGTCAATCAAAAAGGCCATTGAAACCAGCTTTACGCCATAGTTAAATGCCGGTTCGAGAATGTCTCCTTGGGGGCCTTTCGTGACCATGACTTTAGCATCTGCCAGACCCAACATTGTTGGGTCGTTAGGGCCGTAGATATCAGCGTCTAGTAAGCCTACTTTAGCGCCTAATTGAGCCAATGCTACGGCGACATTGACTGCGATCGTACTCTTACCAACGCCGCCTTTACCGCTAGAAATAGCTAAGATATTTTTAACACCTTCAATGCCTTGGCGATCGGGTACTCCTTTCTGTTTGGGTGTCTCAGCGGTGACTTCCACCTCTACGCCTTCAACTCCGGGTAACTGCTTGACGGCTTTTTGACAGTCTTCAACAATAAACTCTCGTAGGGGGCAAGCAGGGGTGGTCAGCACTAAGGTAAAACTAACTTTGCCCCCGTCGATTTTGATGTTGCGAATCATATTCAATTCCACCAAACTTTTGCCGAGTTCGGGGTCTTGAACGGGCCGCAGGATTTCTAAGACTGAGTTAATATCGAGCCGATCGGACATTATTTTTCCACCTTTGCTGTAAATCTGAGCAGTTAATTTTAAAATCCTGCTGTTGATGTATATCTTTTAGGACTTAGGCACTTTGTAACGCCCCCCTCTGGGCGGTGAGGATACCCCCCGGAGGGCTGCGTTACGCAAATCCTATGTTGCTATTTCTTAATGTATCTTTTTGTGCCCCTCTGCTGGTCTAGAGTGGGATAATGACATCACCGCCAGATTTTGGATTCCTTGCCGATCGCAAAATCTCTAATCTTACATTTGAATTTGTTATGACTGTTTCTACAACTTCCAAAACACCTACATCCGCGCCTCTACTACCTGCTGACTCAAAAAGTAGGGTTAGTCAGTTCATGCAAGGCATACAAGACGAAATTTGTCAAGGCTTAGAAGCTCTTGATGGTATTGGCAAATTTAAAGAGGAATCCTGGGAACGCCCGGAAGGAGGCGGGGGACGTTCTCGCGTGATGACGCAAGGGGATGTTTTTGAACAGGGGGGAGTGAATTTTTCGGAGGTTTGGGGCGAAACTTTGCCGCCTTCGATTCTTAATCAGTACCCGGAATTGGCGGGTAAAGGTTTTTACGCGACTGGGACTTCGATGGTTTTGCACCCCCGCAATCCTTATATCCCCACTGTGCATTTAAATTATCGCTATTTTGAGGCGGGCCACGTCTGGTGGTTTGGAGGGGGTGCGGATTTGACTCCCTATTATCCTTTTGCTGAAGATGCAGCTCATTTTCATCAGACTTTAAAGGCCGCTTGCGATCGCCACCACCCTGAGTATTACCCCACATTTAAACTGTGGTGTGACGAATATTTTTACCTCAAGCACCGCCAAGAAACGCGCGGGATCGGCGGTCTATTTTTTGACTACCAAGACGGTCACACCCAACTCTATCGCGGCCCAGACCCCAAAGGGCCTGCTGCTAACTACAGCAATCAAGTTGGAACGCCAGAACCCCGCAGTTGGGAGGATTTGTTTGCGTTTGTACAGGAATGCGGACGCGCCTTTTTACCAGCTTATTCGCCCATTGTAGAGCGTAGGCGATCGATGGAATATGGCGATCGCGAGCGGAACTTCCAACTCTACCGCCGGGGCCGTTACGTTGAATTTAACCTCGTCTACGATAGAGGCACTATTTTCGGTTTACAAACCAACGGTCGCACCGAATCTATTCTCATGTCGTTACCTCCTTTGGTACGCTGGGAGTATGGCTATCAACCGGAACCTCAGACTCCAGAAGCTGAACTGTACGAGAAATTCTTGAAACCCCAAGATTGGGTTAATTGGATAGGTGTGTAGTCACAGCTCTGAGTTAAACTACTGTGAGATAATCAACCACCGCAATACCTACAATCTCGAGGGAAGGGTCAGTGATTCACATCGATCAAAAAACCCATACGCTTCAGGACGGTACGACAGTTATCGTCCTGGCACCGACTGGACGCTTGGACATCACAACCGCATGGCAATTCCGCCTCAAGTTGCAGGAATGTATTTCCAAACTTAGTCGTCATGTTGTTGTGAATCTAGGTCAGGTTAACTTTATCGATAGCTCTGGCCTAACTTCACTGGTGGCTGGAATGCGTGATGCCGATAAAGTTAAGGGGAGTTTTCGGATTTGCAACGTTCATCCAGAAGCCAAACTGGTGTTTGAAGTCACCATGATGGATTCTGTGTTTGAAATTTTTGAAACGGAAGAAGAAGCTCTAGAAGGCGTACCCCGCGCAAGTTAGAGCGAAAAGATCAGAGGCTTAGGATTGCGGGAACTCAGGAGATGAGGAGTATCAGGAACACCCCAAGGTAAATTCCTGCCCTTCTTCCTTCTTCCCTCTTCCTTCTTCCTTCTTCATGCCTTTAACCGATTACTTCTGAGGCAAAATCTTGGCTTTTAACGAATCTGAAGGGGCCCATTAAAGCTCCCCAGATGGATTTGCCTGTTTTAGGGTCAATTCCTTTGTCATAGCTAAGAAATTCTTCGGCCGAGGCCTCAAATCCGAGGTCTATTTGGTAAGTTTGACCGCCATAGGTAAAGCAGCACTGGGTTTCAGGGGGTAAGGACGCGCGAAACCGATAACGGTTTGAAGTTAAATCTTGCCGAGTAACTGTAAGAGTGCAGCCGGGGAGGAGTTCTACTTGCTCCGGCGTTAGCTGCTTCAGTAAATTAGGATTCTGACCTGCTCCCTGCAAGGCTGCTATATCCTTGAGCATATAATACTGAACTTCTATAAGCTCCGGTGCGCTCTGTGAATGCCGCAGTTGTACAATCCGAGGTCGATAGGGTTTGTCTAGTTTGAGAATGTTGGCTTGTTCGACATAGAGGGTGATGCTGGGTTCAGAAAATAGGGAAATAGGGAGGGGTCGCTGCCAGAGGCGGAGGTGGACGTACCAAACTGGATCGGCGAGCGCTTGCGTGCGATTGTCGAATTCCCCTGCCATATAGCGAGCTAAAGCGGTTAATTCAGTAGAAAGTGTCATGTCGATTTGAAATCTCAAATTTTATCTTGACAAAAAAGCTGGGTTGTGTTTATCTCACAAAGCTAAGTCAGCCCGAAGTGGAGATGATTTAGCGATCCCGGCTAAGGTATGATAGTACAGGTAGCCCAATCGCAATCGCAGAAATTAAGCATTACCTCAGTAACGCCGCCATCGGGACGGTATCAAAACCCTCCAGAGCAGGGCGTTACCAAAGTGTGGGGCTTGATTCCTGAGTGGGCAAAATCAGCGAATTGGAAAAAACGCCATTTGCCAGGTTTTGCCTCGTTAGTTGGGACTGCAAAGCCTTGAAAAACGTGCAACTATTTGTCAGCAAGATCGCTGCACAAAAAGTCCGGCTTTCCTCACACCGCCCAGCACCCCCGCTGCGGCGCAATTCGACCGCTAGAAGACCAGGTGAATAACAACAGCACTGTCTCAGATACAAAGCGAAGTTTCTACACGATTCACACTCGCCCTATTAACTCTATCTATCGTCGTGTAGTGGAAGAGTTAATGGTAGAAATGCACTTACTTTCGGTGAACGTCGATTTTCGCTACAACCCAATCTACGCCTTGGGGGTGGTGACAGCTTTTGAGCGCTTCATGCAAGGGTATTTGCCAGAACAGGATAAGGTTTCGATTTTTAATGGGCTTTGTCAGGCTTTGGGCGACGATCCCCAGCGATATCAGCAGGATGCGAGACGTTTGGAAGGTTTGGCTTCTCGCGTTTCTACTTTGGACTTGCTATCGTGGCTGGAGGGATCGACCAGCTTTGAAGATACTGGTGATTTGCAAGCCTCAATCACTGCGATCGCGACTAACTCCAAATTTAAATACAGCCGCTTATTTGCCATCGGTTTGTTTGCGCTGCTGGAAATAGTAGACCCTGACTTAGTAAAAGATCCAGAGGCGCGAGTTCAGGCGATCGCGAAAGTTTGTGCAGCATTGCACTTACCAGAGGAAAAAGTCACTAAAGATTTAGACCTGTACCGCAGCAATCTGGAAAAAATAGCACAGGCGCGAATTGTCCTTGCAGATGTCCTGCAAGCGGATCGCAAGAAACGCGAAAAACGCGCAGAAAAAGCGGTTGTTAGCCCTCCGAATGGCTCAGAGGAAGCTAGCAATTAGTTAATAGTTAACGGTTAACAGTTAACCGTTAACTGTTAACTAATTTTATAAAGGCTGAGGATCGAAATTGGTGGCATTAGCTTGTAGCCACGTAGTTAGCTGGGAGAGGACTTCGTTTCCAGAAGATTTACCCAAGGCTGTTGGGTTGGGAGTGTCTGGTCGATCCAAGTTACGGGCGATCGCCTCATTAACTTGACCAGCAATCAAATCCTGAAGTTGTTCTTTTGCCTTCGCCCGCTGGAAATGTGCGCCCTCCTCCGTAGTGGCATAAAGAGGCGGAAGCCTATTTAAGGCATAAGCAGCGATATCTCCCACGTCTAGAGTCACCTCGCTAGCCGCCTCAATTTCTGCTACCCGCGCGATCGCCTCGCTGAGTACCAATTCCTCCATCACATTTATGAACTGCTTGCGGGGTAAAACTACAACTTCCCCGGTTAATAAAGCTCCCATCAGGCGATCGAGAGCCATATATTCTTCAATCGAAAGTTCCGAGGCCGTGTTGCAGATCCGCCCCACTTCTGCTTCCATCGACGGCGTTAAATAACCGTCTTGCAAAGCTTGTTCGACAATTTTTTCAATACTCATAATGCTTCCCCGCTCGACGGCATCATCAATAGAATTGTGAGTTTAAGTTTTTAAGGTGAGAGTAGAAAACATTCTTTGGGCTGGTGAAAACACAGATTGTAAGTGCGATCGCCTCGAATTTAGGGTGAGGTGAGAGAGAATTTATGTTGGGATGATTGCCAAAATCTGCGATCGTACCCCCCTATTCTCGCCCGCACAAGATTGCAACTCAACACTTATGGCTTCTCTCCTACCTAAATAAAAGAGAATTCTAAGCGATTGTTCCTACTCGTAGTCTCATCCTATCATCCACTGGCAGTAGGATAAATCCTGCCGCTACCTTTCCTCCTCTCAGCTTAATGCGAGAGATTTTCAGGATTTTGCCGCTCAAAAATGTTACTCAATCGCCTCATATCGCCAAGGAACAGGATCGACCGAGGCTCCATTTACATAAAGCCCCCAATGTAGGTGAGGGCCCGTAGCTGCTCCTGTTGCCCCCAAAGCGCCGATCGCTTGACCAGCTTTCACAACATCCCCCTCTTTCACATTAATCCGGCTTAAGTGTAGATAGATGGTCGCCACCCCTTGACCATGATCGATGCCGATGACATTACCGTGAATCAGAAATCCTTCAGATTCACGCCCCACTAGAGCGACGCGACCAGCAGCAGCCGCTACTATCGGAGAACCGTAAGCACCAGCATAGTCTACACCCCGATGGTAATAATCTTTAGCAAAAACTCCATTGTAATACCGTCTTACCCCATAAATGGTAGTAATTTCTCCGCCATTCGGTCTTAGGAATGGCCCGTTCCAGAACTTCTGTGGTGTTACGAGTGCCTTAAATGCGTCCACTCGGTCAAATTCACGGTCAGTACCTTCGCTATCTTTACCGGGAGGAAGCCAAATCGACTGAGTGGGAAAAGAGCGATCGCGCACCTGTACAGTTAAATTTTTCCTTTCGCCACCACTGGTAACTTGGATTTGTACTGTGCCAGCACTATCTAAAGGGGTCGTAGGTAGCAGCGCCCGCCATCTACCGTTCCCCATTGGAAATGCTTGGTAAGTCTTCTGTTTAGCCGAAACTGTCGGACTTGCTTCTTGGCTAGAATCTGCCTGGATAACTACCGACAGGGTATCACCCAGTTGCGGGTTCGGTGGTTTTACTAGCACTTGCAAAGCTTGTACTGGTGTCGCTAAAGCGATCGCACTGCTAACTGCTATCCCACTTACCACCGCCGCAATTTTCTTAGCTACCAATCTGATTGCAGTTACGGGGGAAGTAAGCGACTGATTCCAGGTATTCACTCGTTCGATCATCATCATTAACTATATAGAAACTGAACTAGCTCTCGCTCTTAAGTAGGATCGATCTGATTTGAGCCATTCTACTTGGTCACTACTTAGTCACTTTATCAACAATATTTTTTCTAAACAAGTGAAAAAATTGTTGATTACAACTCTACTTAATTTATGCTACTGATGTGAAAAATTGTCACAAATAAAGCAGATCTACCCCGATTGACTTGTAATAAATAGAGTTTTTTGTGAGTTGCAGGATTTTATGCCATTAAAAACTGCTAATTCCGATCGTTTACAATTTTAGTTGATTGTCACCTTTTGTCAACTCATTAAGATACTATAATATAACTTTATAAAATTTTCATAAAGTTGTGCAAGAAGATTTCAGGCTGATCGTTGACTTAGTTCTAGTTCTCGCTGCGGCGGCGGCAGGAGGACTCTTCGCGTCACTTTTGCGCCAACCCCCACTACTTGGCTATCTTCTGGGGGGGATCGTTGTCGGGCCAACCGGGCTGGGATTGATTAAAGAGTTAATCCAGGTAGAAACTCTAGCTCAGTTCGGCGTTGCCTTTTTATTGTTTGCTTTGGGTGTGGAATTTTCCTTCGCGGAACTCAATCGCGTCAAGGGCATTAGTCTCGGCGGCGGCGGCCTACAAATTGTATTGACGATCGTTGTCACTACCTTAGTCTCGGTAGGAATGGGGTGGGTGCATTCGCCAGCCCAAGGAGTATTTTTAGGAGCGATACTTTCCCTATCTTCAACGGCTGTAGTGCTTAAGTGCTTAATGGAACGCAACGAAGCCGCCACGCCTCACGGTCAGGTGATGCTAGGGATATTAGTAGTACAGGATCTAGCACTGGGATTGATGCTAGCAGTTTTGCCAGCGCTCAATCAACCCGCAGAAGCGATCGGGATGGCGATCGCTTCTGCTC
>NZ_JAQMUA010000038.1:0-39513 GCF_028330895.1 Kamptonema animale CS-326
CCTAGCCCCTAGCCCCTAACTATAATTTTGAGATAAAATCCCAATCTGAAGGGTTGGGCTCTGGATCTGGATCTTCGGTTTTTTGTGGTAATTTACCCGTATCGAGTAAGGATTGATATTCTCCTGAATCAACCCATTTAAAGAGTTCTGCCATTCGCATTACTGCCCAGGAAAGACGAAATTCCATGAAGCTAAATACTTTAGTAATTTGATCTATACTATCAAGATTAGTAGCCATAAATTCACGGGCTTGATCTTCAAAATCGTTGATTGTATCATCCGTTAAATATTCTTCTGGTATTCCTGCTACTTTCATTAGAGTTGTAATTGCTACTTCCAGATCTTGACAAGCTAATAAACCGGAACGATCGGCGGTAAATTTGGACATGACTACCCAATTGAGGAGGGCAAGTTCTAATCCATTTGAGGCAATTGCACCTAGTCCGAAGGTTGTACTCGCGATCAGTCCTTTAACAGCGGGCAGGACATAGACCATTTGTTGATAGGTCATATATTTGCCTTTGATGCGAATGAGTTCGTGTCCAAGGAGA
This sequence comes from Kamptonema animale CS-326, assembly GCF_028330895.1. Lineage (NCBI taxonomy): Bacteria > Bacillati > Cyanobacteriota > Cyanophyceae > Oscillatoriales > Microcoleaceae > Kamptonema > Kamptonema animale. The sequence goes on from NZ_JAQMUA010000038.1 coordinate 552, forward strand.
AAGCATAGTTCTTCATTTGTCAACCATTCCATTGCTTCTAAATTCACACCGATTGTCGGTTTTTCTACGCCGAAGGCATACGTACCAATCTGTCCTCTGCCGGGGGAAAGATAGAGTTCTGGTAAGGGGTTAACGTCTAAGACTTGGCAGGTTTCAACAAAGGGATTGTAGAGTTTAGGAAAGTTTCTGGGCGTGACTTTAAATTCACTACCCAAGGTTTGCATTCTGAGGATGCGTTCTATGCCATATTCGTTGACTTTTTTCATCAAAAATGATAGTCCGGGCATTTTTTCGAGGGATGCTAAGGCTTTGCGGTCGAAGGGATGTTGATAGATTTCGGGATTAATTCTGATGAAGCGTTTGTCGGTCATTGATTTGGCTGTGGGTGGGGGATGGCTGTTATGGATTTTATCAGATTGGGGAGGTTTGTAATATTTAGGACTTACGCTGATGGCCCAGAAACCGGGTTTTTGAGGGAATCTATGGGTAATAACGAAGTATTTTCGTCATAAAACCCGGTTTCTTTGGTTAGGTGCGTAAGTCCTGATATTGATATTTGATAGTAAAAAATGCTTGATTATTTTTTTATTGTCAACTTCTTCGCTTTTTGCACGTTCGCTAAAGCAAGGGAAGTATTAGGTAGCTTTTCACGAAAGGGAATTACCTGAATCAGTCCCGTCTGAAAGACTTCATCGTAGGTGATAACGGGCAAACTTTCGAGTTCTGCTTGGGCCATAATCATGCGATCAAAGGGATCGCGATGAGCAATTGGTAAGTTTCCGGCTCTGAGGGCATGGGTTGTGGTGATGGCAAGCTCAATGAATTTAGCCTGGTGCAATATCTGCAAGTATTCCTCTACTAGCTGCTTAGCTTCAGGTAGTTTACCGATGCGGTATTTGGTGGCAATTTCCCAAGCAGAGGCACTGCTAACGAGAATGCGATGGTCTGGGTTACGAATGAGGTCTCGACAGTCATTGTCAAGTTTTGGGTCGTCAAAAAGCCACCAGAGCAGGATATGGGTATCAAGCAGGTAGTTTATTCCCATTGTTGCAATTCCTCTTCTGGTAAAGGCTCAAAGAAAGCTTCAGTGATTTGTCCTGTTAGCAAGCCAGGGGTGCGAGGCTGTGTAAGCTCTCCCCCTAAACCGAGGCGAAAGTGACGAATCAGGTCATAAATTTCTTCCAGTTTTTCTTCGGGAATGTCTTGGAGTTCTTGGATAATTTTCTGAATCAACATAGATTAAATTCTACCTCTGTGGTTGTTGGTTTCAATCCCTGATAGGGATTTAGTTTAATTGCGGCGATGGCAAAAGTAAATCCGCTCCTAAGAAAATTGGGTTTCAATCCCTGATAGGGATTTAGTTTAATTGCGGCGCAACTGTGGATTTGAATGATATGAAGTTTCAGTTTCAATCCCTGATAGGGATTTAGTTTAATTGCGGCTTTGAAGACGAGAAAGACGCGATACTCCTGTCTAAGGTTTCAATCCCTGATAGGGATTTAGTTTAATTGCGGCGTTCACCTCATTGGTGGCGCTGCATCAATCTTCGTGTTTCAATCCCTGATAGGGATTTAGTTTAATTGCGGCATGCTGCCTTTAGCTGAAATCCTATCTGTTCGGTGGTTTCAATCCCTGATAGGGATTTAGTTTAATTGCGGCGGTTGTAGAAGTGGAAGCCTTCGACTACGATTCTGTTTCAATCCCTGATAGGGATTTAGTTTAATTGCGGCGGGGGTAGCCTGTCGGTGCGCTGTAAACAAACTACGTAGTTTCAATCCCTGATAGGGATTTAGTTTAATTGCGGCGAGCGGATGTGCATTGAGATGAAATTACAGCCAAGTGTTTCAATCCCTGATAGGGATTTAGTTTAATTGCGGCGAGAAGGCAGACCTCCAGTTTGAGCAAGCTCTCATCAAGTTTCAATCCCTGATAGGGATTTAGTTTAATTGCGGCCTGTGCAATAATAAGCAATCTTGCCATTAAATTGATCTAGTTTCAATCCCTGATAGGGATTTAGTTTAATTGCGGCTCAGAGGATTCTAGCCTACGCCCTAAAAGCTCAGTTTCTGTTTCAATCCCTGATAGGGATTTAGTTTAATTGCGGCAAACTATAAACTCCGCAATTGTTGAGAGTTCCTACTTTTGTGTTTCAATCCCTGATAGGGATTTAGTTTAATTGCGGCTTATGAGTATGTGTGTGAGGTAGTAGCGCAATGTCAGGTTTCAATCCCTGATAGGGATTTAGTTTAATTGCGGCAGAAACTCTCTCATAACTTTGGTGGTGGGTAAACAACTTTTGCCTGTTTCAATCCCTGATAGGGATTTAGTTTAATTGCGGCTAGAGGGCGGCTTGTTGATGCTGCAACTCTTAAAAGTTTCAATCCCTGATAGGGATTTAGTTTAATTGCGGCTTTTTGATTTTAAAATGGGAGGTGTAAGCTTACTAAAGTTTCAATCCCTGATAGGGATTTAGTTTAATTGCGGCCGTCGGTTTTTGAAACCCTTACTATATTTAGTTTTCAAGGTGCAGTTTCGGGAATGTGATCTAAAAGTATCATTCCAGCCATTGACTTGTCAATACCATCCCGCGAACTTTTCTGTAAATCCTTATCCTGTAAAGGTTCCAGCTATTGCGGGAATCGTTTTTTAAAGTCAGGGGCATCAAACCCTTATCCCAGTTGCGTTACAGCCGAAAAATTTGACACCCCAAAATTTACACCTACCGATTCCCGCAAACTAGGCAAAAAATATACTCCTGTGTGCTGGTGCAATCCCGCCAATGCGCTCAATTTTACCCCGGCAGCAGGCACAGAGAGGAAAAAAGAGAATACTATCGTTTCTCGTCTGTTTCTTGCTTGCGATAGGCGTAGATGCCGGCAGCAGGCACAGAGAGGAAAAAAGAGAATACTATCCTCTTCGGGTTTGATGATTTTACCAAGGCGCGATCGCAGTTCCAATTCTACCCCAGCGTCAACATCCCCGCTCCAAAATTCACAGCCAAAGGCAACAATTTCAACCATTGCAAACCCAAAATCGGTTCAGGAATCCCCGAACCTACCAATACAGGAATCACATACTCCTGTCCATCCAGCACAACTCTACCCTCATAGACATCAAAAAAGTCAATACCCCGCGCCGTCTGCATCGTTCGATTGCGTTCAAGCAAAACCCAACCCAAACTTTCAGCATCTTGAGTATCAAGGGCCAGCAAACCTGTAGTAAACCCAGTATCTAATAACACATCAATCGGGAAACTCTCGCCATCTAATGCAATTAAATCAATCTCAAAAATCAGTTCTCCAACTTCACCAAACCTACCACTAATCATATATTACCACAAGCTCCCGTCTCATTGAGCCGGAATGTCACCAGCCAACCACTAGGATACTTTTCACGAGCCTTTTGTGCAGCCACTTCCTCTTCTCGATCGATAAAATAATCCCCACTATTCGGCTCAATAATCATAAACCAGTTATAGTGTTCATCCATCAGTTTAGGACAAATTATATCAAAAATTGCTTGGCTACGCTGACAGCGCTCATTTCGTTCAGCTTTGCGCCTAGCTAACTCCTCTGACGGTATCGTAAATTCAGGAAATAACCTACCTCGGCGACGAGGACGATTTGATGTTTTTTGAGTCATAGCTAGACTTGGTTATTCAATATATTTGTAATTATATCCAAAACCTTACACTTAGTGTCAATCAATCAATTTGTAATCAATTTGTAGGGTGCATCAAAGGTTGATGCACCCTAGTCTATAGGCTATCAATTCCCGCAAACTAGGCAAAAAATATACTCCTGTCCGCTGGTGCAATCCCGCCAATGCGCTCAATCTTACCCCGACAGCAAGCACAGAGAGGAATAAACAGAATACTATCCTCTTCCGGCTTAATGATTTTACCAAGGCGCGATCGCATTTTCGCATACTGAGTCTCATTCAAATCTGCACACTCAAACCCACTGTACTGCATCCATTGACCGTAAGACTTAAGAATCTTGTGAATCTTTGTCCGGCGTTTATCTTCAGGGACATCGTAACAAATGAAAAAGTACATAGCTACCTCAAAACTAAAGGTGGATATTGGTCAATCTCGCCCATCAAATATTTCGCCAACAATCGCGCCTGAATTTCAAAAGCTTCTTGATAAGTACACTTTTTCCCCAAAACTGGATGCTTAAACTCAGACTGCTTTTTCTTCTCATAAGCTTTCAGAAACTCTTTCCGTCCCTCTATCGACAACCGCACCACATTACTAATCGGTTCCACCGTAAAATCATTAATAGTAATAATGCGGCGGTTAATCGCATTAAAAATCATATTATCCGCCACCAAAGGGCGAAACTCTTCCATCAAATCAAAAGCCAAACCTACGCGGCCATAGCGTTGCACGTGAAGATAGCCCAAATAAGGGTCAAAACCGACAATATTAATCGCACTTTGCACATCATGACGTAGCAAAGTGTAAGCAAAATTCATCAAGGAATTAACCGCATCGGTAGCCGGCCGATGTCTGGGTTTAAATACAAACCCTTCAGCCCGAATTAATTGGTTAAAAACCCCAAAATAAGCCGCACTTCCAGCACCTTCCAACCCTCGCAGGGAATCAATATTATGAGTTTTGTCAAGTTTGGGAATAATGTTAGAAATCTGAGTAATTGCTGATTCCAGATTGAGTTCTGAATGATCCCGCTTAGTTTGGGTTAAACTATTGCGATAATTCTTCAATTTCCCCCGAATAAAACCCTGGACAACGTGAATCGCTTGGGGAGTTTCCCCTGCGGCTTTCCACTGGGCGTTACGCACGAAGATATTTTTACTTAACTCTGGTTCTAGCTTACCTAAAAAGTGTCCAGTATCAGAGAGAAAAGTCAGGGGAATTTTACGCTGCATAAGTTCATCAATCGCAGCGGGGGAAATCGTCGCCCGTCCCATAATTACTACGCCGTCTAAATGAATTAATGGCACATCTTGTAAGGTTTGATTTTTGAGCTTAACGTTCAATCGCTCATCATTTTTGCCAATAAAAACATCATCTTGATTGATATAAAGTGTTCCCATGATTGTGACTCCTAAGTATGAAGGTTAATTAAATTCTTGATAGCGTGTCATTTTCTGAGCAACTTGAGGCAAACATTGCTCTTTCAAGCTGCAACCTTGACATTTTTTGCTGTAAATAGCCGGCGGCATCTTACCAGTTTGGAGTAAAACTTGTAAAGTTTGAACAGTCGCGATCGCGCTTTGTCTTAACTGTTCCGAAATCTCCACCAATTGCCGTTGATGAGATTGAGCATAATAGACATAACCCTGAGTAATTGTTTGTCCCGTCATCTCCTCCAAACACAGAGCTTGAGCGCAAACTTGTAACTCATCATTATCCCATTCACCCTTCTTTCCGCGCTTATATTCAACGGGGTATAATTTGCCCTCCGCCGACTCAATTAAATCTGATTTGCCAATCAGTTGATATTTTTCAGACTTCAGCCAAATCGCCCTAACTTGCCAAGTTTCATCGCGGTTAATCTCACTAAGAGTATGGACGCGATCGTGCAAGCTAGTCCCTTCAATGGTATATTGATTGTCAGAAAATTCACCCGCACAAAACATTCGCCAACAGCGGTGAGGACAATAGCTGTACTGATTGAGAGCCGCAATAGAAACGTAGTCAATTTCATTCATAGTTTATACCTCCAAATCACCCTTCAAAAATTGATTGAATAGCAGAAATTTGCTGTGAAATCTTCTCAGCACTCTTATCAGCCACATCGGGAATCAACTTAATGGGAATCCGTCGAGTCATTCCCATCCCCATCGTCGTTTTCCTCCCCAGTCCACAGTAGAGACTAAAATCAGCTAAAGCATTAATTTGCTTAATAACTAACGGTTCAACATCTCCTAAAATCCGATAAGTAACTTCCCCGACAATCCCGATAAACTTGCTCCGAGAATCTGCTAAAATCTCCGTTTTGATATTGACAAAACTAGAGAAAAGTGATTCAATGGAAGAGCTGGCAATTTCCACGCCGCTGTATTTATTCCATCGACTTAAGAGACTGTTAAAAACGCATTCTCTAGTCGGGATAACCGAGTCATAGTCTCCCTGTCGAAAAGCAGTAGGCGTGGCAAAACTGAAGGCAATAATCCGATTAGTTTCCGATGCTTGCTGATACAATTGAGAGTAAGTGCAAGCATTAGCCCAAGGCTGATTAAATTGAGGCGTTCCCAGGATACCAGTAATGTGTAAATCAGCAGGGCCAAGATGCCAAGGATGCTTAGGATTAAGATTGAGCCAAAGGTCAGTTAATTTGCCGAATAAAGTATCATCTATGAGAGTAATTCGCCACCAGCAGGGAGTGTGGGCAGGTATAGGTTGATGATGTTCCCATTGGAGGGGATAATGTTTATTAGAGTGGTATTTTTGGGTTTGTAATGGGCTGAGGGTGAAGGCTTTATCCGCTGTGGCTTCGTGGAGGTAGTCACCGAGTTTTTTGTCTGCGGAGCTCACGAGGGTGAGGAATAGGGCGTGGAGATGTCTTCCTGTTAGGTATCCGGGGGGAATTGGGGCCAGGGGGAGGAGATTGAGGATGAGGCTGTGGGGCATAATTGTTGTGTAGAATAAAGGGATATTTTACTGCAAAAGTGAGTTTTAGATATTGCCTATAATCGAGATGAAATTGATTATAATTAGCGATTTTACTCAATTTCATCTAATAATTTAGCAACTTGTTCTGGAGCCGGAAGCTGATTTTTTAGTTCTTCAGGCAGTTTAGAAAGTAATTGATAAGTGGCAACACCAATTGGTTTATTTGATTCCTTAAGTGCATATTCAACAATTGTTTTATCCTTTGATTTACAAAGGATAATGCCTATAGCATAATTTTCATCTGGTAACTTTGCGATATCATCTAAAGCAGCCAAATAAAACTGCATCTTGCCTACATACTCAGGTAAAAACTCACCAGTTTTTAATTCAATTGCAACTAGACACTTTAGTTGACGGTGATACATCATCAAATCAATAAAATATTCGCGATCGCTAATTTCCAAGCGATACTGACTGCCAATAAAAGCAAACATTCCACCCATTTCTTTGAGGAATGGTTCAACTTTTGCTAGGATTGCTTGTTCTAGTTGCCGTTCGCTATGTTCGTCTCCCAATTCCAAAAAGTCAAAAGTATAATCATCCTTAACTGCTAGTTTTGCTTGATTGCGAATTTCCTCTGGTAAAGAGCGATCGAAGTTAGTTTGATTAAGGAGTGTCTTCTCATAAGTTTGATTCTCAATTTGGTGGATTAAAACATTTTTTGTCCAGCCAAATTTGCGAGTCATTTTAATATAAAATTCTCGCTCTAAGTCATCTTTACATTTTTCGATAATGACGATATTGTGAGTCCAACCAATTTCTCGCACCAATGGTGCGAGTTTTTCATTTTCAGTATAAGTTTCGTAAAAAAGCCGCATTCGCCAAAGATTAGTAGAGGAAAATCCACCAGTACCAGGAAATTCTGCCTGCAACTCTTTTGCCATTTGTTCCACCACTGATTTACCCCAACTAGCTTGTTGTTGATGGGTGACAATCATCTTACCAATATCCCAGTAAAGAGCAATTAATTCTTGATTAACTGCTTTTAATGCTTCATATTGAGCAGACTTAATTCTTTGTTTCACTTGAATCATAAGATCTTTGTAGTCTTCTGTAATTGGGTTATTCATTGTCCAATTTATTCATCTTTGAGGAATAGTGTGTCAGTAGAGGTATAGCGGTTCTCAGGTAGATGAGGTATATATTAAAGCTCAAAAGCCTTGATATACATAGAATCTAACGTACCTCATCTTTCTGAGAAAGGCTATACGTAGTTACGCTGAAGCAATTGGGGGTGCTAAAGCGCAACTACATACCTTAATCGACCTTGAAGCGATATTGCATACAGGCCGGAATTTTGATGTTTTCAACTTGGTAATATTGCCCGTTAATTTTGACATTTTGAATCAAACTTACTGGGGGCATATTAACCACATCGTAGCTAATCACTTGATGAGAAAACATCACATCTAAGGGATTGAGGGGATGAGGACAAATAAACTGTTGTTCAGCAGTTGAACGTTTTACTTCCTGAGTAGCTTTAATCTCTATTTCAGCCTTGCTCATCCATTTTCCTAAACGTATCCACTTTGCCAGTTTTAGAGGCTGTTCTGAGATGATAAAAAACTCAAATTTGCTTTCAGGAGCTATTTCTTTTGCTCTGCCAAAACTAGGAATATTCTTCTGGGTTTTCTCCATTTCAACGTGATAGTTGTTATTGGCATATTTCCAGGTATTGAGAGTAGAGGAATGGGAGATTGCTTTTGCTGGGGTGACATAAATTCCCTGTTGATTGAGTGGTGTTAAATGCTGCTCGTATTTGGGAATTTGTTCGGGGCAAAAGTAGCGATAGGAGTGTTCTTCAGGAACAGTAGTAGAGTAGATTTCGCTATCTACTAATCCTAGTGCGTAACAGAGGGCGTAATTGTGAATTATTGGCTCTGTTTCGTAGAGGCGGCCGATTTCGCGGGTGGCGAAATAGAGGCTATCGTGTAGCTCAATTTGGCAGCGGTAAATTAGAGGCATTACTGTTATCCTCCCTTAGCGGCTTTTTCGGATTTAGCTTTATCAGCTTCAGATTTCTGCTTAATGTGTTTTTTATTGTAGGCTTTAGCTTCCGTGTCAGCTTGCTGTAAAATTCCTTTAATTCCCTCTTCACTACCTGTCAGAGATTTAACCTCATTTAACAAAGCGGTAAACTTAGCACCCACAAAATCTGTATGCACAATAAATTCCTCAGACATTAATGATTGGATAGCACTACTCGCGGCAAAAATCACATCATTTTCATTGAGTGGATCGCGGGAATTGAGTTTATTTTCAGCGTGCAATTGGTCGTAAATTGCTTGTGTCCAGCGGAGGTTACTGGTAATTTCACCGTCGGCAAATATTACACCAATTAACTCATTTCTGACTCTGCCTGTGCGGGTAGTTTGAGCGCCATAGTGCCGCGTTCTGAGGATGTTGTTAAAGACATATAAGAAACCCGATTCAGTCGGATCTTTTAATGTTACAATGCTAGGGAAGAAAACCTGGGGTTTAATGTGATCTTGCTGATTGATCCGACTCGTGACTTCCCCGGCTTTGGAACCTGCTTCACCTTTAGATGCCATTGTGCCATTTTCAAAGGGAGCATTGAGAGTAAAAGTTTCGTGAGATTCATCAAAACCTGTAATTGAAAATGCGGTATCAACTACTACTTTTGATTTCTCTGATCCAGAGTCACCAATTGCAAATCCGTAAATAATACAATCAGGATTATCCATTGCAAATTTGACATTATATTCGCAGTCTTCAGCGGTCATTAAGCCATAGTTTCGCAGCAATTCACGACCAACTAAACGCTCTGGCGTGGACTGTTTTCGTTTAAACATTGTCAAGCGACTAATGGGATTTTGGTCTTTAATTCCGGCACGAACTCGCGCCTTATTTAGTTCTCCATCGGTTTGAAAAAGTGGGTAAGATTCTGTGACTCTGATAGTCAGGAAGTGAGCATATTTACCCATTGGTTTGTAGGGGATGTCTGCATGGAAGAACTTAGAGTCAACTGTTTTCAAGAAAGGCATGATTTGTCTCCTAAGTAAAAATGTGAGTGGTGCAATTTGCCTCTAGACTGTTCAACAAGAATTTAAGCTTTAATTTTTAGCTTCCTCTTGTGAATCATCGGGAGATTGGTCATCTTTAGCGCGATTGTCTTTGTCATTTTCTAAGCGGTAAAGAAATTCGCAAGTGTCGCGGATTAGATTGATTTGACGACCCGCTAAACGAGCGCGATCGCCCGCAAATGATTTGTCAAAAACCTCCTCTACAAAGTAGCGAGCAAAGTCTAAAACTGCCTGTCGTTCTTCCTCCCGATTGCTGAAAATCCAGCGTCCTTCCGCAGTAGAAGAATGAACGCGATCCATGAGCTTGGACACTTCAGCAGCAACCGCTAAAACTAAAGATTTACCCTGAAAACTAGGATCGGCTTCAAGGATAGTTTTAGAGGCAATATCAATCGGTTTTAGTACAGCATTTGCCTTGGGGTTATATCGCTTATTTGCACGGTAAAATTTGCGATATAACTCCGTAAGCTGTTGGGGGTGATTTAAGCTTGATTCATTTGTCACAGTCAATCGTTCCTCCTGATTATTATAGCTAGCATAAGGGTCAAAACAAGGGTAAAAATCATAAGCATAAAGCTTGATTTTTTCAATCCTTGCGGTTTCAATTCCTTGCTTCCGAACCCACTGATTTAGGTAGTTAAATACATAAAGTGGACTCGTTTCAAAATCCTTGGCGAGTTCTGTCAATTTGCCCCAGTTGGAGTCATAACCGGACTTCCCTTGTTTTGCATTAACATCAAGATGAATGGCATAAGCAGCAGTTAAAACATTCAAAGGTGCAGGATAAGATTTACCGTTTTCTTCCCATCCTTCTAAGATGTAGTCGAGGCGAAAACGATCGCGCTTCGTCAAAACCCTAAAAGCTTGCGGCGCACTGTCGAGAAATACGGTTTCTTCAAACTCTGCACCGTCATTAAATGGGGGAATTGGCGATTCGGAAACAACCGTTTTGACATCGAGAATCATGGGGAAGGCAAAGGCTAACCAAGTTGGCATTACCCAAGATTCCGTATCAGTTGAATCTCTGCCAGGGGGAAGCGCCATGAAGTAAAATGTGAGGGGTTGGTCTTCGGGATAGGATAGTTTAAAAGTGCGGTCTTTTCCTGGTTCGATGTTTTCATCAATTAGAAAATTATCTACACTTTGGTAGCGTTCTTTTCCAAAATTAGCCTGCATTTCTTTACTGATAAAATGATTGCGAATGCTGGTATCAAAGCGAGTCTGGGCAATGCTACTGTAGGCTTTTTGCAAAAACTTATTAGTCTCAGGCGTGAAGTAATAAGTAGGATAAAAGTAGAGATAGCGATATTTGCCATCTTCAAATTTTTTACCCACAGCTTGAGTTTGATTCATCAATATTTGTCTCAGCATCATTTCAATGCCGGCAATACTAGAAATATTGCGTTTAGCGTTAGAACCTCCCAACATTTGTTTGTTTGTGTAAACTTGCGGGGTGAACAAAACCGCTGATTCCATTTGCTCGGTAACGGTGTAAGCTGAATGAGAAATAGAACAAATTAACTGTCGTCCTCTCCCCTGTTTTTTAGCTAGTTGATAGCGGTCTAATTCATCTAAGAATACGTCAGCGGATGCTGTAACCGATGGTGCTTTTCCTGGTAACATAACCACCCGTGTTACCCAGAGACGTAAATCGTCCCAACCATCAGGTAATTTATACTGTGAAATGATTGGTTTAATCAGTTGGGAAATATGCGCGATCGCGTCTTCACCAATTCGATAAATATCCTCTGGACTTATACCTCGGTGAGTGTCTAAATACTTGGCTGCTAAGTAATACCATTCGTAGGGAACGCCGCCTGTATTACCTTTTAGTTTTAGTTCTTTGAGGCTCTCATTAATTCTCTGGATTTCTCGAAGTTGTGGCAGAAAATTAGCCAGATTCCAAAATTCAGCAATTTTATAGAGTAACTTTTCCGGTGAATCTAAATTATCTGGCAATTTGGGTAATTTCTTATCTTTCTTGCATTCAGCTTCAATTTTATTAATTCGTTCTCCCCAAATTTTGCGGCTGACTACATCGCCAAATTCGGCAATTTGATCGATCCGAATGTCATCCTCAAATTTGAAATCGTAATCCGCAGACAAAACATTTTGTCTTTGAAACTTAACTAGGTTTTCGCTGCGACTTTTAGCAACAGAATCTTTGCTAGGGTTAAGAATCCGTAATGTTGCTCTAAGTGCTACTTCCATCAATCCAAAATCATCAAAAAATTGCTCGTAATATTCGGCATATTTCATGCCTTTTCCGTCTCTGCCAAATCCTGTTTGTCTGTTTAATAGTTGTCCGCCACAAAGTGTTTTAATTTTGTCAATAACTCGCTCAGGCAAGTCTTGAACTGAGACAGGGGGAGCATCGCGCCTTGCTAGGTAAATTACGCCTGTTGGTAGGTAAAGCAAGGGTTCATAGTAGGTGTAATTCTCCGTATTTAGAGCAGTATGTACCTCCATTAAAGCGTTATTTACAACGTTAGTAAGTACGCCTCGATTCTCGGCAATGCTATGGTAAGTAAACTTTAATTGTCCGTCACTTAGACTGTGAATTAACTCGTTTAGTCTGGTATTTTCTGCATCTTGAGGGTGTTTAATAATGGAGGCGAGGGAGTCTGCTAAACAGGTTAAATCTGAAAGACTCCGAAGAGTGCGATCGCGCAATCTTGGACTTAAGCCAAATTGTGAAAAATTCCAGTTTGTATCCCAACGTCTTTGAGCGTTATAAGCAACACAAAGTAAATCATCAATATAGTCTCTATAGGTTTCTGAATTTTCAGGATTGATGAATTGATCTAATCCTAGCTGTCGGACTTTTTCCTCAATAATTTTGCGGTGTTCTTCCAGGGGTAATTTGCGGCAATTATTGGGTACATCTGGAAATTTTTCAAAGTCGTGTAGAATAAATCCAGCAATCACTAACCGCCGTTCTAGTTCTTGCACTACTCGCATCACAGTAGTATCAAGTTTTTCTAATCGCTGTTCAATTAAATTCGCAGGGAAAAGACCATTTAGCAGGTGAGTATTGAGAGACTGATCGCCTGCATTATCCCGCCTGACATTCTCTTTTCCTTGCTGGCGATCGAGTTTGTCAAAAAACTTGCCACCTTTTGCTGTGACACCAATGGCAACCCGCAGCAAATTTGGCAGTACATATTCTGCAAAATCTACCATAACGCGATCGCCTGGATTTTGACTTTGAATTGCTTCTCGCAATAGCTTGAGTGTTAGTAAATCTCGCTGTTCGGGTTCGATGGTGCGATCGGATGTTTCAAAGCTAGAAGCTAATTCTTCATCTTGTAACCAGTCATTATCACCATCATCTGATTGCTCTAAATTCAGATCAACTTCGAGATCAAATAAAGAGAGTTGTTGATACTCTTCATCAGGTTTTTGACGTTTTTTAGCAGCCATTTTATACCTCTAGCGAGTCTATGTAAGCGGTTACTTGTCTTTGATAGATTGGATAATACTGCAAAGCTTTTGGAATTGAACGATAAACCAATACTGGATTGATTTCATCGTATACATGAACTAGCCGATTTCGCAAACTGCCTGATTCTGCTAGAATTTCCGCTAATTCTGATGTAATAATTCCATGTTTAGCTATATCTATAAAGCCGTCAAAGTTTTTTGCAGGTTGTTCGACTTGCAACTGCTTTAAAAAGTATCTATTCAAGTCAAGTGCTACTTGAATAATCAGTTGCAAAAGCCGTTCCACGACTAACTGTTTATCGTAATCAGCTAGATACTCTTCTAGTGTTACTGATTCATAAGCTTTTAGGCGATCTAGATAGGTTGTCATAAAGTCTAGTTTGCCTAGTAATCTGATTGGCTCAATTTCAGTCATACTCCCCACCTTTGCAAATTTTCCTCAACTTTTTGCCGCAAACTTTTGCGGATTGCTTTGATTTCAATTTCACTTTTTAATGCTTTTTGGCAAAATCTTTCAAATTCTCCCGGCTCTTTTTCATAGATAAGCTTGCCATCTTTGGCGACAAAGTGAGTAATGATATGGGAACAATTATTGAGTTCTACAACATCTATTTGATCGCTATTCAGGTTGAAAACCTCACCAATAATCTGAGGTACTTCAAGCAACTTCCAAGTATTATTGGCAACGTGAATTTTACGCAATTCTTCATCAAATAGTGCGGCAAAATCCCAGTCACTTTTGGCATGGGTATCGCCTCTGGCGCGAGAGCCAAATAGAACTAACATTTTGAGGTAAGGAATTTTCTCAATGATTTGGGAAGAAATGAATCCTAAATCTTTCAGTGATTGACTTTTCATGTCAGTTTAGTTCCTTATTAGTACCGAAAACAGAGTATTCATTGCAAATAGCATCTCCATCTTGAGAAAAAGGATTTACTAGACACTCCAACTCAGAAATTTTGTCTGCTTGATCGCGGTTAATGCTTCTGAGATCAGTAATTTCAGCCTCAAGACACTGAATCTGATTTTGTTGATTGTAAATAATTGTTACAAACTGTTGACATTTTTGTAGAACAGATGTGTAGAGCCGAAATTGGCTCAGGTCTTCTGTTAGACCACAAAGCAAATGGCTGAGTTGGTCAGCGTCAAGATTCTGCTGGGACATGGGAAGTTCTCCTCTTGGATCGCAACACCTGCCATTATACAACTGCTAATTGAGTATGTCATAACGGTACGTTTTTTCGTTGTGACATACTCGATCTCTTCTGCTAAACTCACCGTAGGAGAGCAAAGCTTCTTGGCACTGCTCAAGTAAGTGTAAATACCTATCAGGGATTGAAACATGACCTACTCCATTGAGGTTGTTTGATGCTTTCCCAGCATTGACTTCTGTACAATGCAAAATCCCTATCAGGGCTTGACAATTTACGCAATCCATGATTCATCCCCCTTAATCTTAAGCCAGTGGGCCAGCGTGTCCACCAACAGGGCCGACTGCCCAAAGGCGATCGCATAAGGTGCGATCGCATCGTGGAAACTGTACCGATCGCAAATCGGATAAATCTGAAAGTGCATTGGTAGTCGCAGGCGCGATCGCACTGCCGCCACCGAATGCCGAAGCACATAGCATACCAATGGTTGCTTTTTCAGATGTTTGTTAATTTCCCCAACCCAGTAATTATCAGGTTGCCAAACTTCAATCCCCTTCAAAACTTGAACTTTCCAAGTAGAAGCGATCGCCTCCAATTTACCCCCATAATTAAATTTCCAATTCAACCTTTCCTCTCGATAATTACGCAATTTCATAAAAGCCAGAGAATGTTTAAACCTCCCTTTAGGAATTGGTTGCCCAAGGCGTTGAGATGTCTCAGTTAACAGTCGCATAAAAGCCGTTTCTGTCATCGCCTCAATTTCTAAATTACTCAAAATTCCCGGCAAATCATAGGTTTTAAATCTATCTACTTCGCTGGATTCTGTTAAATCATAAATCCCACATTGCAGAGGAATAGAACCTCGGAAACTCACGGCATTTTCAACAATTGGATTTCCTTTTTTTTCGCCTGATAACTCTTGCCACTCTTGACCCCATACTTTAATATTACCGGCTACTTTGCCTAAACTAGCCTTAAATACCTGTTGACAACTGACCCGAAAAGCTTCCTGACTACCTGCATATTGCTGCTTGATTGTTTTATGCCCTAATTCCCAACAAATTTGAACTGACTGCACCGCACCCCACCGCGAGTAATACCCTTCAAAATTGTTAATTTGCCGATAATTTTCGCGAATTTGAGTGTGAAATAAGGGACGGTCATAAATCCCATCGGTTTTTAACGGTGGAGAATCACCTAGAAACAACCTTTCTACTAAAAAATTAGGACTTAGTGCGTAAGCGGTGAAATTTTCAAAACTAATAAACTCACCATTTTTAGTATAGCCATCGTGCCGCCCTAACCTTCCCAATCGCTGAATAAAGTTACCCGCATCTGCGGATTCAAAGATTAGGAAGTTGATTTTAAAATCCACGCCCACATCAATTGTACTCGTTCCTATTACCAAATCACAGGAGAGCGATCGCTCTTTTTCTCCCTTCCCAGATAACCCCGTATTTTCCCCAACCTCCAAATCATGCGGCTGTAAAAAGTCCCTAAAAAATCGCGTCAGACGCTTGACTGCGGCAATCGAATTGAGGATAATTGCCCCTTTACTACCGGGATATTGTTGAAAGCAATCTAAAATTAAGTCGCTGTTTACTTTTAGCCAATTTTCCGAAGATTTAGAGGTGGATTCTAGCGAAATAAAATTTAGTGAAATTTCCCGCGATACCTCTCGCCATCCCCCAGATTTTAACTGTTTGCCTTCAGATAAATTATTAGGAAATTGATATTTACCTTCTTGAAGTGGATTAATTAACTTACACCGCAACCCCGCTGCTGATAATCGTTCAATTAGTTGGTTATCTGGAGTTGCTGATAGAAATAAAAACTTTTTCCGGCGATTGGTGTGGTGAATTAACAGGATTGTATTGATAATACTAGCAATTTGGGGAGCCTGGTTAACATGAAATTCATCAAAAATGGATAATTCAAAATCTTTGTCTATTCTTCCCCACAGCTTATCTGGACTATCATCAGGATTTAGATATGCGCCGCGATGTAGGTAGTGTAATATATCAGAGTTAGTTAGCAATATTTCTGATTGACCCGTGCTCGAAGCGATCGCCGCCGCCTTCCGCAATCCCTCATTTTCTGCATAAATCTCTAATTCTGCGCCGCTGAGTCGCACTACACGGGGTTGATGAGATGGCTGAAACTGTTCAATATATCCCTTAATTTGAGTCTCTTGATCTCGCGCTAATTCGTTAGTCGGATAGAGTGCGATCGCACAAAAATATGTCAGTAATGTTTCTAAAAAAGCCGCTAAACTTTTGCCTTCACCCGTCATCGCGGTATTGATAATTACATCAATATTCGGGTCACGTAGGGCTTTTAGTGTCTCAGCTTGATGCCAAGAAAGCCGCCAGTTATCGGGTAATTTCATTCCTTCAGGTGTTGGTACTGTCTGGGAGTACACGGGTTTGAGAGTGATTTTATAGTTGGACATATACTTAATTTGTGTCCGTAAAAATGTGATGGTTCCATATTTACACCGAAAATAGAGATAATCAAGCCTATACAACGAGAGAGTGTCCGTACAAAATGAGTCGCAAAGGTCAATCGATCACCCTGTCCGTATCGGAACGGGACAAAGCCGAGTTAGAAGCCTTGGCCCAAGAATTTGGGAAGACATGGGGCGATCGCCCGAATATATCCAAACTCGTAGAAGCGATCGCCCGTCGTCAACTGACGATCGCCCCTAATCACGACTGGCCGCAAACCCGCATCAAAGCGCTAGATATCGCCCGACAAGAACTGCTTGACTTGGGTAAAACCGATGAAGCGCGGGAAATTGCCCAATTATTAAGCGATCGCAGCGAACTAACTCTTCCCTTCCGGGCTGAAATCGAGAAATTTTTGATTAACCCCCTACCTGCTTGGCGGCAAAAAATCGACAATTTTATCCACAGGCAACAACCGTTTCGCCTCTCTTACCGAGATGCAACCGATCGCCTTTGGCATTACACCATCTTGCACGCTCGTATTGTCCCTGTAGAAAAGCGACAATATTTAATGTGTCACTGCGAAGAATCTGAAAGTAATAAAGACTTACCTGGACTTGAACACAACTGGACGCTAGTGCTCGATCGCATTGAAGATGCAGCCGTAATTTTCATCGATCGACCTTGGCTGCCAGATTTAGCGCGGATTCCCGTAGAATTTCATTTATCCGGCCGACTTGCCTTTAACTATCGGCGCAAACAAGAAGATCGAGAAGTCAGCGAACCAGAAGGCGATCCACCGATCAGACGAGTGATTCGGAACATCCCAAACACTTTCTGGTTTTTCCGAGAAATCTTGCCCTATGGCAAAGACTGCGAAATTGTCTCGCCCGAAAATGTGCGCGATCGCTTCCGAGAAGAACTTAAAGCCCTCTGCCAACAATACGGCCTAGAAATCCGCGATTAGCCCCAAACGCGATCGCACCCATCTCCAGAGGCGCAAAGGAGTACATAAATAGCCGGGAAATTAATCTCCCGGCTATTAAACTATTAGGGAAAATGCCAATCTTGAAAAAACTTAGCAATGACACAACCTTAAAATTCACGCATTAAAGATTAAGCCATTTCTCGCAAAACTCCCCCCAACATTTCTACAATTAGATCGATATGTTCCTTCTCAATAATCAATGGCGGCGACAGCGCAATGATATCACCCGCCATCCGAACCAATAGCCCTTTTTCAAAGCACTTGAGAAAACAATCAAAAGCGCGTTTACCCGGCTTACCCGCAATAGATTCCAACTCAATACCCGCCACCAATCCGAGATTGCGAACATCGATCGCATGAGGCACACCCTTCAAAGAATGCACCGCATCTTCCCAATAACTAGCCATACTAGCAGCACGTTCAAACAATCCCTCTTCCTGATAAATATCCAGCGTAGCTAAAGCCGCAGCACAAGCAACCGGATGACCAGAATAAGTATAACCATGAAACAACTCAATCGCATTCTCAGGTGCATCCATAAAAGCATCATAAATGCCTGGGCGAACAAATACTGCCCCCATTGGAATCGTCCCATTAGTAATCCCTTTAGCGGTGCAAACTAAATCAGGCTGCACTCCAAAATATTCAGTCGCAAAACTTGCACCCAAACGACCAAAACCCGTAATTACTTCATCAAAAATCAGCAAAATACCGTACTTATCGCAAATCGCCCGCAGCCTTTCTAAATAGCCTTTTGGTGGAATCAATACCCCCGTAGAACCCGCCACAGGTTCAACAATTACAGCCGCAATTGTAGACGCATCATGCAAAGTAACAATCCGCTCTAATTCATCAGCTAAATGCGCCCCCCATTCTGGTTGTCCGCGTGTAAAAGCATTTTTTTCTAAATTATGAGTGTGAGGTAAATGATCGACACCATTAAGTAAACTGCCAAAAAATTTGCGATTAGCAGAAATACCACCGACAGAAATACCGCCAAAACCTACACCGTGATAACCCCGTTCCCGGCCGATTAATCGCTGGCGAGTACCTTCACCTCTAACGCGGTGATAAGCAATCGCAATTTTTAAAGCAGTTTCCACTGATTCCGAACCCGAATTAGTAAAGAAAACACGATCGAATTTACCCGGCATCATCTTTACTAAACGTTCCGCAAGTTCAAAAGCCCCCGGATGTCCCATTTGGAAAGGAGGCGCATAATCTAGATGGGATACCTGCTTGGAAACTGCCTCTACAATCTTGTCGCGGGAATGACCAGCATTGACGCACCAAAGTCCCGCAGTACCGTCTAAAATTGCGCGGTTATCATCTGTAGTAAAGTGCATACCTTTCGCCGATACCAGCATCCGAGGATTGGCTTTAAATTGACGGTTTGCTGTAAAGGGCATCCAATAAGCTTCGAGATTATCCATTGTTACCTTGTACTTTTTAATGTGGTCTCGTAGAGATTAAATTTGTCTCTGCGATTCTAATTTTATCAAAAAATTAGTGATTTTGGCTAATGGGAATTTCAATCGTGAATTCAGTTCCTCGATTGGGTTCGGAGGAACACTCTAACATTCCTTTATGCTTTTCTACGACAATTTTGTAAGCTAGAGAAAGCCCTAAACCCGTGCCCTTACCGACAGGCTTAGTAGTGAAAAAAGGATCGAAAGCCCGGTTTTTAACTTCAGTAGGCATTCCACAGCCATTATCTCGAATTTTGATCGCAGCACGAGAAGTTTCCTTTAGTATTTGAGTACAAATACTAATATTCCAGGAGTTATCGCCTACCTTTTCAAACCCACCCTTTTTGATGCTCTCTTCCAGAGCATCAATCGCATTCGCCAAAATATTCATAAAGACTTGATTCAGATCCCCAGGATAGCATTCTATCTGTGGCAGGTCTCCATAATCTTTAATAATATTAATTTCCGAAGTTGCGGCCTGAGCTTTTAAACGATGCTGTAAAATCATTAATGCACTGTCAATTCCTTCGTGAATATCAACTCGCTTCATCTCGGATTCATCGTGACGGGAAAAGTTTCGCAAGCTCAAAACTATCTGGCGAATGCGTTCAGTACCTACCTTCATTGAAGATAGGATCTTGGGCAAATCTTCCACTATAAATTCCAGGTCAATATCTTCAAGCGAATTTTTAATTTCCGGTGTCGGATTGGGATAATTTTCCTGATAGAGGAGCATTAAATCTAGCAACTCTTGGGCATATTTACTAGCATAGGTAAGATTACCATGAATAAAGTTAACAGGATTATTTATTTCGTGAGCTACGCCAGCCACCATTTGCCCTAAACCAGACATTTTTTCTGTCTGAATTAGTTGAGATTGGGTTTGTTTTAGTTCTCCCAAAGTCTTCTCCATTTGCTCAGCTTTCTCCTCTAAAATCCGCAGTAAATATACTCCTACCACCAACATTACAGCCGCGCCTAAACCCACTATAATAATCCCCAGAGCGAGTTGATTAGCTGGTGCAAAAGCTTCATCCTGGTGCATCTCCGCTAACAAAGCTAAGTTTCGTTTATCAAGCCAACGATAAACACCAATTACTGGTATTCCATGATGGTTTAAGTAAAAAGCAGAACTATCTATACCGCTGGTAGCCTCATCAATCCCAAAACTCTTAACCTCTTCAGATAAGTCTGGTTTTCCAGAGGAACTTCCTGATATAAACGTATTTCTAGCAGCCAACTTACCTACTAAATAAGTTTGACCAGTGTCTCCTAAACCGGAACGCTCGCGAATAATTTTATCTATTCTTTCTAGACTTAAGTTAGTTGCTACTAACCCGATGACTTTACCTGTCGGAGCTAATAATGGAAGAGATAAGGTAGTCATTGGCTCCCCAGTTACTGACGAGGGATAAAAAGCTGGTGTTAACTCAGTATTTTCACCTAGTTGCGTAAAATTTGAGAAGTTTTCATAAGTTCCTTCGCGAGATTTGTTATTGGAAAGAATAATTTTACCGCCATTAGTAAGAATAAAAATCTCTGGTAAGTTTGGCTGAGTGCTAACTGCTTGCTCCAAATATTTACTCAAGGCGGCGTAGGCTGAGCGATACTCAGGTTCCGATGCTTTACGAGTCAATAAGTTCTTAATATTACCCGTGAACTCTGAGGACTGATTAATCAATAGAAAAGCTTGTCGTTGATCGTCAAACCACCGATCGAGTTCACCTTCTTTGAGAGTTGCAGAAATATTTAACTGATTGAATACAAGTCGCTCTAAGTCAGCTCTAGCCTTAGCCCAAGCGACGTACCCTACAACTCCTACTGTCACTAGAGACATGAATAAGAAAACGGTAGAAAGCTTGACTGTCAAGCTTTTCTGCCAAAATTTCATGCTTTTTTACTCCTAGTTTATAGAGTGAGGCGATCGCCTCCCGAAACTGTCTTTCAGAATACAATTGAGAGCTTGTCCTAAACATTCTCTTGCTGCACTCTAACATACGAAAGGTTGAATAGAGATAGAGGGTTACTACTACTTTTATTTTAGTACCAAAATTGTAATATCATTATAAACCTTAAAATTAGTAATCTTCTGATTAGCTTGAGCTATTTGCTCAGCTTTATGCTCTACAATCCGAAGTAAATATACTCCTACCACCCACATTACAGCCGCATATAACCCAACGATAATAATTCCCAAAGCCCGACTATCTATTCTTTATAAACTTAGTTAGTTGCGACTAACCCGATTATTTTACCTGTCGGACTGGTTAAATACAAGACGCTCTAACAGAACTTACGCAAATTATAGTACGGCCACTTTCGCGGTTCTTTGACGGCCGGGATGGCGGCGTTACGTAAGTAATACGTAAGTCCCGTCTAAGCCAGATCTAGCTTTGAAGTTTTATTTCAATTATTTTGTGAGATATTGACGCAGAAAGTGGATTTTCAGCCACCTTCTGCGTAAGTTCTGCACTTTCTCAAAAGTGGAAACTTGCCCCTATTTCCACTCAGAGAAAATCTGTTTAATTTTCGCGATCGCTTCATCAGCAGCTTGCTCCGGCGATAAACCATCTTTCAGGATGCGATTGAGGGTTTGCCCCCACACATTCTCCTGTTGCACTTTAACATAGGCAGGGTTCAGTGCAGGATAAAAAGGGCGGATCTGGCGCTCAGTAAATTGCTTAACTGCTACTGACAAATGCGGATCTTTAGGATCGTTCCAGAAAGGATCTTTTAGAAGTTTTGGCATGACAGGGAACCATCGCCCTGCGGAATTCTTAATATAAGCTCCTAAGTTCTCAGGCTGAATCAAGAAAGATAGAAATTCTTTAGCTACTTTCTGATGTTGAGATGATGCAAATATAACTACCTGCTTGACAGAAGCCATATATCGAGTCGGTTTCCCGTCTGGCTGATTGGGAAACTCCATTGTGCCGATTTTATTGTAGTAAAGGTCTGCATCTTGCTTCTGTGAAGTCGGAATTGACAAGCTGGGATTGGCTGTGATTAGAGCAGTTTTGTTCAAAAAGTTAACATTATTATCTGTATTTTGCCAACTCAGCGCATTTGGGGGTACGTATCCTTCCTTATAAAGGTTTGTACACCAATCTAATACTTTAATAATGCTTTGTCGGGTTGTGGGATCGTCTAGCAGAAGTTGACCATTTTCGTCTAATAATCTTACCTTGTATGCTTCCAAGAATTGCTCAAACATGAAGTAAGTATCTGAACCTCCTGGAGACATTGGCAAGCCAAAAGCATAAATATTTTGTTGCCCCTGTTGGCGCAATTTTTTCTGAGCTTGTTTCCAGAAGTTCCAGAAGCCATCCCAATCTTTAGGAACCTCTCGCTCGCTCAGACCTGCTTCCTTAAGCAGGTCACGCCAGTAAGAGATGTGAATTGTCTGCTGCTCAATCGGAACTGCATAGTAGCTGCGTTTTTTTGCCTTATTGTTATATAAATATACAGATTCTATGGCATTAGGAGTGTACAGGTTTTTGATGGGATCTATCACATCCGAAACATCTACTAGCTTGCCCTCCCAAGCCCATTTCGGACTCCAATTAATATCTGTTAAGTGCGCGAAGAAGATATCCGGAAGATTGTTACTACTTAGGGCTTTGTCTGTCTGTTGGATAATATTGGCATCAGTAATAAAACTCAACTTAACTTTGTTCTGGCTTTTCTTTTCCCACTCAGAAATGATTTGGCGGAATGCTGCATCTTCCTCTGGGTAGTAACCCTTATTCCACCAAATGTTTAAGGCATTATCAGCGGTGGGATTTCCTGTAGTTTGTGTTGGTGTGGATTCTGCTACTGGCTTGTATGTACGATTCAGACAGGCTACTAATACAAGGCTCAAAAAAAAGAGCAGGATAAATGTTCTTTTTTGTAACATAATTTTGCAATTAAGGGAGGGTGAGCTGATTTGGTATCTGGCGGATCTAGTATACTATAATCCACAAGCAAGACTGATGACTTGTGACTCCTTAACTTCTCAAGTGAAAATTGAGGTAAAAGTAGTTAATAAAACATTATATACTACCTTCAAAAATTTAAGTATATAAATCATCACTTAGGCAGAATAAATCTCCTAGCCCCCTTAAAAGGCTGCTTTGAATGTCCCCTCCTTTTTTAGAGGAGCAGGAGCAATCGATGTTTCAAACTTCAATTGCGAAAATCCTATAAATATTACCGTTTTTCCTCTGTTTTTATATGACTATTGCGTGCATCTACAATATTTTTGAGATGGTTGACAACAGTACGGTATCCCTCTGGTGGAAATAGCTTACCTATATCTTCCAGAATCTCCTCTTTTGTAGATGCTGCCAAAAGTGCTTCAAAAACTCTATTAGCCGCACTTCTAAGGCGGTTGCGAACTTCTTCATTAATTTCGCCTCGGGAAAGCCAGTTCTCAAGTTGTTCCTCATATTCATCCATTAGTTTTGGATACTTAGGCATAGTTATCACATCTATTTTGTACACCTAATATTATTGCGATATATTGAACAGAATAACTCGTTAGGGAGTAGGAAGGCGAGATCTCGTATCATAATTTTACAAATACAGCCTACAAAATAATAAATCTTAGCTAGTACAGTTAAAAATAAATTAAAGTGTTATACTCAAACAAGGTTAAACTGTACCAGCCAAAACGCTTCCCCATCCTATATAGTGCTAAATATCTCCCTATAGCCATTCTGAGGAAAGCCCCCGTGAGAATTCCTTTAGAGCGAAAATCCTCCAAAGCCGTTTATTTGCAAATACGCGATCGCATTTCGCGCCTGATCGAATCAGGAGCCTTGCAACCTGGAGAAAAACTCCCTTCAATTCGCTCTTTAGCCTTGAATGCAGGGGTCAACAAATTAACCGTAATTGAGGCTTATAGCGTCCTAGAAGCCGACGGGCTAATTCACGCCCGCCCCGGTGCCGGCTATTACGTCAGTAGCCCCGAAATTACCTGCCCTAAATCAGCTTCAAACTTTGCCCCGCCTCAAGATGTAATAGTTTCCGAGCGAGAAGGCGGTGGATTTTTTAATATTTATATGGGTGGTATTGAAGCGCGGCAACACTTAGGAACGATCGATTTTAGTAGCGGTTTCCCTCTAGAATCTGGTTCAGAAGATTTGCAGCGGATTGCTAGGCGAGCCGTCAAACAAATTGGCACGAGCCTATTTAATTACGATTTGCCCCAAGGACAATTAACGCTCCGACAACAAATCAGCCGGATGTTAGTACAGCGGGGATTAGAAGTAACACCAGATTATTTAATTGTTACTAACGGTTCTAAACAAGGGCTATCTTTAGCTATTCATCACTACGTGCAACCGGGAGATTGGGTAATAGTAGAAAGTCCTACCTATCACGGAATGCTTGCAGTTTTATCCCATAGAGGAGCCAGAGTAATTGGCATTCCGATGACAGCGGAAGGTATGAATTTAGAATTGTTGGAAAAATACCTCTATACTCACCATCCTAAGCTAATTTACACAGTTTCAACCTTACATAATCCCACGGGTGTCACCACCTCTCAATCCCACCGCCAGCAATTGCTACGGCTAGCAGAAATGTATAAGTGTCAAATTCTAGAAGATAACGCTTATGAAGGATTGAATTTTGACCCCGTACCCGCACCAATTAAGGCATTAGATAGACATGATTGCGTGACTTATATCGGCACTTTTTCTAAAACTCTAATGCCGGGGATTAGAGTGGGTTATATGGTAGTTACAGGTAAAAATTATCAGCCATTAGTTGAAGGTAAATTGCTTCATGACTTGCACGTTTCTACTATTTCTCAAGCAATTGTTAGCGAATATTTAGCATCTGGACATTACCGCCGACATTTGACTCATTTGCGAGGTCAACTACTCCAAAACCGGAATGCGATGCTAAGTGCTTTGGAGCGTTATTTTCCAAGGTCTGCTTCTTGGACTGTTCCCAATGGTGGTTTGTTTCTGTGGGTGCATTTGCCGTCAGGTTTGTCGATGCAGTCAATTTATCAGCAAGCTTTATCCCGAAAGATTCTTATCGGTGACGGGACACTATTTTTTCCTGGTCAACAAGGGTATGCTGCTTTACGTTTGAATTATTCTCGCAGTCCAGAAGAAATTGAGCGCGGGATTTCAGTATTAGGTGACATAATTAAAGATTGTTTAGACTCTCCGCAAAGGAAAGCTATCGCTAAAGAGTACACAGCCAACGAGATATAGAAACAAGCTGACCATCTATTTCCTCAGTGAACCTCCGTCAAAAGATTAAATTGCTCGCTATCAACGCGACCAGATTGATACAAAATTTCTGCAATTTCCAGCAGCGTTAAAACCGCGTGAGCCCGATATCCATTCTCCTGTAATCTATCTTTTACCCCCTGTCCATGATCGATAAATACCACAATATCTTCCACCTCCAAACCAGCAGACTTTAACTTAGCAGCACCTTCCATCGCACTCTTGCCAGAAATCAGAATATCATCGACTACCACAATCATTTCGCCAGCCTGAAAATGCCCCTCAATTAATCTTCCCGCACCGTAAGCTTTCACCTCCTTACGCGGGAAAATCATCGGCCGTTCCATTCGTAAAGCTAAACCAGTTGCTGTTGGCAAAGAACCATAAGGTATCCCTGCAATTCGATCGAATTTCAGGTCTTTTAGAATGTCCGCATAAGCACTAACAATTAAATGGAAAATTTGAGGAATGGAGATAATGGGTCGCAAATCAATATAATAGGGAAATATCGCTCCCGATGCTTGTACGTGGTCGCCAAAAACTATACAGCCGATGTCATAAAGTTGTAAGATTAAATCGCGGTGAGGTTCAGGTTGCAAAAAGCAGACATCTGGAAGCCACAACTCGCAAGTAGGACTGCCTTCTACTACCCGAAGTCGCTGTTCGTTAACAGCGTCCCGCAACTCCTTAATTGCCTTGCCATTATCCTCTTTCACTAATAAACTTGGTGGGACTGGTAATAGCAATCCTTCGCCATTTTTACTTAAACCAGCAGCAAGAATTTGGGTAAGATCGTCCTCTTCTGTAAGATCGTTTTCTTCTGCTATATCTCCGTGAATTAAAATTAACCGTTCGGGAGCAGCTTTGCGGATGCGAGCTAACATATCCGCCATTACTCCTACTTCTAACCCCAGTTGATCTAGAGTTCCCCAACTTTGAGCTGCTTGTACTAATTCTAAGTAAAGAGGATGCTCAGCCGTCGGATATTCTTGCAAAGTAGCGGCCGAAGGGTTAGCAGTTGCACAAAGTATAAAAACTGCTTTTCCAGGGTATACTAAAAAAGGAGTTACTTGGTCAACTCCGGCGTAAGGAGACAAAGTAACAGCATCTACTTGCCAGTCTTCAAAGGCAGTACGAGCAAAGGCGGTACTGGTGTTTAAATCCCCGTGTTTTGCATCTAAAATTACTGGAATATGAGCAGGAATACTTTTTAAAGTTTGTTGCAAAAGTTCCAAACCGGGAATGCCCAGAGCTTGATAAAATCCTAAGCTGAGTTTATAAGCGCAGACAAAATCTGCTGTTTTGGCGATGATAGACTGTAGGTCATTTTCCAAGTTAGCGACTAAGATTTGATCTCGATCGCTCGCAGGTGAACCAGTAGAGAAAATTTCGGGATCGGGGTCAAGTGCTACATAGAGTAAACTTTGATTGCGCTCGATCGCTGTCAACAATTTATCAAAGAAATTAAGTTGAATGTTCATTAGTAATGAGTATTTCCTAATTGTAATTCACTAAAGGCTGATAGTAATGACTTAAAGGCAGAAGGCAGGAGGCAGGAGGCAGAAGGAAAAGGCAATAATAGAAAGGGTTTGGGCGATCGAGAATGTCCTAACCGTTGTGGCGGTTGCTATGAGTTACAGGTAGTTTGCTGGGAACTACCGGACTACAGCTACCTAGTTTATAAAAAAATACTAATACATTATCCCTGCGGTTTTCGCTCAAGATAATGTATTAGTATCATAAAATGTAACATTTAGGAGAGGAATTGATGGCTGAAAGCATAATCAGCCATCAATTCCTCTCCGCTTCGCTCTATTTCAGCTTTAAACCACAGACAGGGATTTTGCAGGAGCAACATATTTCAGAAACCACTCTATAGTTTCCGCCTTCAGCCAGCCGTTGTGAACTGCCATCTCCCCGAAGCGCTTCCTTGTTTGGCGCTGCTCAATCAAAAGGGTAGTAATTTGATCGTCATCTAACAGTGCAGCAGATTTAAGATATTGACCCAAAGGTTTTTTCTCCTTTGTTTCCGCTAAATTTGGCAAATGGTCTGCGAAAAAATCAATAGTTTCAGGCTTGATCCAACCTCGCCGTGCTAGAATTTCCCCAAATCGCAGGCGGTAATTATCTTCTGCTTGTTCTTGCAGCACCGCTGCTACTTGCTCAGAGGAAATTAAGCCTGCCTCTTGCAAAATTTGACCGATTGGTTTTGAGGTGTTTTGCTTAGCTAATTGAGCTTCAGCAATTAGGCAAGCTTCGGTTACTTGAGTATTAGGTGAAGGAACATTTTCGGAATCGGGCTCTACAAACTCAGGAGAATTCACAAAAGGAGTTTTATAGATGTTTAACTTCTGTTGCAAAATCAGCCAGAAAAAAGGTAAACCTTCTAGTAAATATCTTTTCCAGAGGCGTTGAGGCTCCGATAGCAGCCGATGGAACCATTCCAAGCCAACTTCACTCATCCATTTTGGGGCGCGATTGCGGCAGCCAGCCTCAAAATCAATTGTGGCACCAATTCCCAAGAATACTTTAATATTCTTTAGTTGCTCTTTATATTGGTGAATCCAGATCTCTTGCTTGGGCGATCCCACTCCAATTGCTAAGACTGTAGCGCCCGATTGCTTGATTAAATCTATAATTTTGTGGCATTCTTCTACATTATTTTCAAAGCCAAAAGAGGGAGAATGAGAGGCGATTACTATATTCCGTCCTACTTTGGCATTGATTTCCAACATCGCTTTTTCTGCTACGCCCTCAGCCGCTCCCAACAGAAATATTGTTACATCTTTGTCATCTTTGTAATAATTATAAAAGGCTGGGAAAAAATCCGAACCCGATATTTTTTCTTGCAGAGGACTGCCTAAAAATTTTGAGGCGTACATCACGATTTTGCTGTCACACACCCGGTAATTAGCCCCTTGATAAGCTTGGAAAAATGCTCTATCTTTTTGCAGCTTCATCAAGTGGTCTACATTAGTGGTAAATACAACTCCTCCCTCACGCTTTAGCCGACGAAGTAACTCGGCTGCTGAGAAATTGTGGATGGATACATTAAGTACATTAATCATTTTCATTGCAGTACACCCCTATCTGGTTAAGTTAACCCACTTCTTTCGTGAAAATACTGATGGATGGCTTTGTGTTTGGATTTAATAGTTTTAAGTATATTGCTAGTTATGAGTATTTGTCTGCGGTAAATACGGTGATTGTGTGAAGTTTCGATGAAGTTGGAGGGAAAACACTGTAAAGTTTAGGTAAAGCTTCCGTAGACTGCGCTGTAGGCGGGCAAATCTCAAGATTGTACTTACGTATTGTTGCTGCCCGCAAACTAAGTAAAAATACTTATAAAGCGTGAATATCTACTCTAGTCTAGATTTGAGCCTCTCATAGCTCTTGGATATAATCCCAATATTTTCTCAATTACCCCCGCGATCGATATTGTCGCAAGCAAGTTGGTGATGGGCATCACTCAAGAGCATGAAAAAACTGTTGATAGTGAGATAATTTGAAGAATCAACATCACTCGTAAGGTAGATTGCCATGCTAGAAAATGCACTTGTCTGCTATTTAATTATTGCCCTGGCAGTTTTTAGCGTGTGGCTGGAAGCTTTTTGGAGCGATGCTACAACTGCCAAAACTGACTGCACATCTTGGGTGGTCTTAATGTTAGCTCCGCTTTTCTGGCCAATAGTGTTACCTATGTCCAACTTTGAGCTAGCAACAAAGCTGAGTTCAATAGTTCCCGACAGTAGTAATCCCTAAGTTTATGGATGCAGGGGATTTGCCAATTACCAGTGACCGATTACCAAATTTTTAATTGCAGGTGGTGTCTTGGAGGTTGTACCTGAGATAGTCGTGGATGCGATCGCAAGTTCGCCCTACCAGTTCTCCTACGCGATCGTTCATCTCGCTGTTAACAGCTAACGGAGTCATCTCTTCAACGCCCCACAGTTTCACCGTTCCATCCCAACTGCCCGATGCCAGCATTTTCCCGTCGGTACTCCAACTGAGGCCGTAGACGCGATCGCGATGGCCTGCGAGGGTTTTCAATAAGCGACCGTCCAAACTCCAAAGTTTTACAGTATTGTCAAAACTCGACGAGGCTAAAACTCTACCATTTGGGCTAAAACTGACTCTGGAAACTTTATTGCTGTGATCCTCTAAAGTTCTCAACAGACGACCGTCCAAAGTCCTTATTTTTACTGTATTGTCGTCAGAGGCTAAGGCAATAGTACGGCCATCGGGGCTGAATGTCACCCAATTGACCTCGCCGCCGCCTTCTGCGATCGTTCGCAGCAATTTCCCATTTTTGTTCCAGAGTTTGACTGTTCTATCAGCGCTAGCAGTAGCAATAACTTGACCGTCGGGACTGAAGCAAACGCTGTAAACCCAACCACTGTGACCTGCGATCGTCCGCAGCAATTTCCCATTTTTATTCCAAAGCTTCACCGTTTTGTCAGCACTAGCAGTGGCAATAGTTTGACCATCAGGACTAAAACTCGCGTCGAAGACTTCATCGTTGTGAGCTTTCCAACTGGCGATCGCCTCCCCCCCCAAACTCCAAAGTTTCACGGTTTTATCCTTACTCGCTGAAGCAATTGTAGAGCCATCTGGTGAGAAACTTACGCTATAAACCCATTCTTGATGGCCCTTCAGGAGGAAAGGAATAATTGAATCTCGTAAATAACTAAATTCTTCTTCCTTCTTCCTTCTTCCTTCTGCTTTCAAATTCCAAAGTTTTACCGTTTTGTCCCGGCTCGCCGACGCAACTATATTACCATTAGGATTGAAACTCACACCGTATACCAAATGCTCGCGATCCTTTGGAAATTTGACTTCTAAAGTTTTCAATAGCCAAATATCAGGTCTCCAGAGTTTCACCGTATTGTCAGCACTAGCAGTTGCAATAGTTTGACCATCAGGACTAAAACTCACGCCATAAATTATTGCTCTGTGACCTTTTAATGTTGTTAACAGGCTGCCGTCAAGGCTCCAAATTTTCACACTATTATCTTCACTGGCAGTTGCTAATGTCTGACCATTCGGGCTAAAATTCAAGCTTCTAATGCCGCGCTCGTGACCTTCCCATGTTCTTAAAAGCGTTCCATTAATGCTCCAAATTTTTACCAATTTGTCAGCGCCAACGGTAGCAATAATATCACCATTTGGGGAAAAACTTACACTTGTAACATCAGTATTTTGACCCTTGAGATTTTTGATAAAAGCAAATTTTTTACCCCCGTCGCCCTCAATGCTCCAAAGTTTCACGGTGTTGTCGAAACTAGCACTAGCAAGCATTTTACCGTCCCTACTCCAGCTCAAACTCGTAACGCCGCTGTTATGTCCTTTAAGGGTAATGGGGGGAGGTGGGGGAGGTGGGGAAGATGGGGGAGATTGGGAAGATCGAGAAGACGGTGTGAGATTCCAAAGTTTTATAGTATTGTCTTTACTTGCGGAAGCGAGAATAGTACCTTGAGGATTGAAACTGACACTGAAAACACTTTCAGTATGCCCGGAAAAAGTTTCAAGTAATTTGCCTTCAATACTCCAAAGTTTCACGGTTTTATCTTTGCTGCTAGTCGCGATTTTCTGACCATCGGGACTAAAACTCACCGCATAAATGCGATCGCTGTGTCCTTCTAGATTTTTAATTAACTCACCGCGATTGCTCCAAAGTTTCACAATTTTATCATCACCAACAGTAGCAATTGTTTTTCCATCGGGACTAAAACTCACATCCCAAACCCAACCTTTATGCCCTTCTAATCTATTGTACTCTTGGACTTCCGAGAGCGGCCCCTGTAAATTGCGAATCACTTCTTTTTGCAGGGGATTAAATGCTCCTAATAACTGCAATTTTTTAGCCGCCCGCAGACTATTTACTAAAGCATCAAGCTGGTTTCCTGAAACTCGCAGAGCTTGAGATGTGGAATTTAGCGCTTTGATTTCCGCAATTTCTGCTTGTCTTTTTTGAGAACCTGCATTAAATGCTTCTTTTGTTTGATAAGCAGCTCCCCATGCGGCCATTATTGCTGCGATTGAAATTAGCCCAAGTCCCAAAAGAGCTTTCTGGATTGTGCGCTTAGCTTTCTGTTGCGCTTCTATCAATGTCTGATTAGCAATAGCTAATATTTCAGATGCCTGCTTTTCAGCTTCTAAGGCAATTATTACCTCTCGTTTTTCGGATTCCAAACTAGCGGCTAAAAATTGATAATCTAGATCGTTTAAGCTTTTATCTGCGGCCCAGATTTGAGCATCTCGTAGTGCTTGACCCCGCAATAGTCGCGAGTCATCTAGGCGACTGGAATTAACCCAAGTTGTAATTGCTTCAGAATAGGGCCGTAGAGAAGCTAAGGCTCGATCTACCCACTTTTGATTAAATATTTCTTGATAGATACGGTTGTAAATTGTCAGCTTTCCATCTTGTTTGACGACTAAACCAGATAGTAGCATTTCTGTTTGTTCAGGACTACCATCGGCGGTAACTTGACCCTGTAAAATTTGTTGGTAAAGTCCCAGAAGTCTGCCAGAATTCTGTTCGCTTCTGAGGATGCGATCGCGAATTGTCTTTAAATGCTCTGGTTCATCGCGATATTCCCAATTTTCGATAACATAATCGCGGACAATTTGCTCTACATTCGGCGTTCTACTATCAGCATTTTTAGCAATTATTTGGCATAATTTCTGAGTTAAAAACGGTTGTCCTCCCGTCCAATTTAGA
This sequence comes from Kamptonema animale CS-326, assembly GCF_028330895.1. Classification (NCBI taxonomy): domain Bacteria; kingdom Bacillati; phylum Cyanobacteriota; class Cyanophyceae; order Oscillatoriales; family Microcoleaceae; genus Kamptonema; species Kamptonema animale. Next base: position 32,689 of record NZ_JAQMUA010000038.1, read on the forward strand.
ATCTCTTGTAAAACACTTTCAGGATTGTCTGCAACTTCTGCTAATCCCTCTGTTAAAGATAGCTTTGCTTCTTCAAAAGTAAAACCAGTTAGCTCAATACCTTGACCGATATTAAACTGCGTCCGCTGTTTATCAGTAATCAAATCTTGGGGCGTACCTACTCCCAAAAGGCAAAAAGTGAGGCGATTATATTCGGTATTGTTGGCGCGTTTGTTGTAGCAAGCACGGAGAAAAGCAAAAAAATCATCTTTGAAATTGAGCGATATAATACTATCTATTTCATCTATAAAAATTACAATATTTTGCGGTAACTCCCGCAGCAAAACCGACTCAATAAATTCGCTAAATTTGTCTAAAGGTGACAATAAGTTATGTTGTTTCCACCAATCTATACAGTTAATTTTGTTGGATAAATCAAACTCCTTAACTAATCTTCTGACAATGCCTAAATACCATTTTTCTGGCGTTACATCTAGACTGCCAATTTCTGTAAGATCGATAGCAGCACAGCTAATTCCTTCTGCATTTAACCTTTGGAAAGTTCGCACCCACAAACTAGATTTTCCCATCTGTCGCGAATTCAATACATAACAAAATTCTCCTTTTTTCAAACCATTATAAAGCCGATTATCTGCTTCTCTGACTACATAAGTAGGGTGTCGATCTTCTAAACTTCCCCCAACTTGATAGGATTTTTCAATTAACATAGTAATTTATATTTGTTGACAACTTAGGTTACGCCGCTTTGGGGGGTATCTTATGCCAAATCGGGGTTAGTAATCCCCTTTATTAGTAATAATCCGTCATTGCGAGTTGCGAGGAACGAAGCAAACAGAAGCAATCGCAGAGACTAGGCGATTGCTTCGCTTCGCTCGCAATGACAATAAAGGGGGGTAGTAAACCCGGATTTGGTATTACCGCCCAGAGGGGGGCGTTACGGATGAAGGTCTTAATCATAGTAGTTTATTTGTATTTACCTACTTAAATTATTAAGCTCGATCGCGAAATTTATTTTGAAAATACTGCCGATATAACTGACAACTGGGTATCACCCCATTTTGCTGCTGTTTGACTAATCCAATACTCAGCAATTTAAATTGTAGCATTGATTCTAACTGCACGCTACCGTTAGTATTAACTACCTGTTTGAAAGCTGTTGCCAGTTGAGGGTATTCTTGAATAGTACCCCAGTGTCCCTGCAAATGTTCGCGGTAAATTCCGAGATCGGTAGGAGCATTTTCTAGCAATTGTTCTAGGGTCAAATTCTGGCGACGCAGGTGATAAATTGCCAATTGTACTAGATAAGGATGCCCTCCTACCATTGCCATTAAATCCGCAAGATATGCTTCTCCTGTATTAGTCTCCCAATTTAGGCCATAACGCTCCGCTAAATCTTGTACTTGTTTGGGAGTAAATTCGGGTAATTCTATGGGCAAACCAACATTAAATGGGGATTGATTCACCTTCAGAGGGATATAAACATCTGTGGAATGTACGATTACTAGCCGCAGTTTTTTCCAGATAGAATCTTTTAATTTTGCATACTCGTGCAATACTCGCAATAAGCCAAAAAAATCTTGAGCAATTTCGGGATGAGGGAAAATGCGATCGACTTCATCTAATCCTAATACTACTGGTGTATCTATTTCAGAAAGTAGATAATCCTCGAAGTAATTTGTGCAGTTAGTATTGCTAGTGAACAGTTCTTCATCCCAATAATCAGCTAATTTATTCGGTAATTGTAACTCTCGGCTCGCGCACTTGCAAAACCAGCGGAGAAATTGATCTAGGCTTTTTAATACTCCTCTATCTGCTAGCAACAGGTTTAAATTTACTGTTTTGTATCCAGCTTGAATGGCACTATTTAAAATTCTATTGAGTAGTGAAGTTTTGCCCATTTGCCGGGAGGCTTTGATGCGGATTAAGGCTCCTGGTTGTAAAATTGCTTGACAACAATCTAATTCAATGGGCGGACGTTCTAGGTAAAAGGTTGAATCCAATTCTACTGGCCCTTCTGGAAATTCTAGTGAAAGGTCAGGTGGTAATTTTGTCGGTGTTAAGGTAACAGATTTTCGTTCTAGTGCTGTCCGAAAATTACTTTTACTTACCTCTTCTCCCAAGGCTTCGGAAAGTAATTTCCAGAATTTGTGACCGACTGTTCGCTGGAGATAATTAACAGTATATTCTGTATTGGCTGCCATTTCTTCGTAGGTTTGATGCAGCCACGCCCCGTGAAATATAGTAGTTTCGACATCAGTTAGATATCTGCCAGCATTGGTGAAAACTGCTTGATTTGCGATGGCGAGGGCTTGTTCAAAATTTAGAGTGTTTGTTTGCATAAAGCCTACAATTTTCAGGCTGGATATTTAAGTACAATTAGTCCTATTCCAGATTATTCTAAGTTAGCAAGTGGCTCCCGCCAATCCTCTTAAAAAGGCATAGCTATGAGATGGGCTAAAATCTTTAGCTTGCTTAAGTGCTTCCATCAGGTTAGCTGCCATTGTCATGTTTCCAGAGGGATCGCAGAATATCTATATTTTACTATAGAGAATGAATCAAATGAAGGTTGTTATTTAGTGTTGCGATCGCATCGCCTCGAACGTGAGGGTTCTAGTCAGAAACGCTAGGGGCTACGTTAGAGTTCGGCTGAGTGGACGTTGAGACTACGACTGTAACCTTCGACGGGCTCAGGGCTCAGTCGAACGCTTGTCAAACTGGTCAAAGAAGCAAATTTATTGGTCTAATTTCCAGCCCAATGCAGCGGCGACTTGACCGGCGAGTTGCAGGGGATTAAAGGGTTTAGCGATCGCATCACTCAGACCCATTTGAGTATAGCGGCGACGGTCAGAGGATTGGATCTTTGCCGTCAATAGAATTACTGGAATGCCTTTAGTGGCTGAATTTTCCTGAAGCTTGTTAAAAGTCGCAAGCCCATCCATATCGGGCATCATCACATCTAGCAAAATGGCATCAGGTTGTTCGGTTCCGGCTTTACTCAAGCACTCTTGACCAGAACTAGCAGTAAGCACTTCCCAACCGGCTACGGTTTCTAGGCAAACCTTAGCAACTTCTTGAATGTATTCCTCATTATCAACTATGAGAATGCGTTTTATTGTCATATTTACCCCCCTGTCAACAATTTCTTTCACTAGGGGTTAATATCACTCTATCATCTTTTAAATCTCAAAAGAAAGGTCTATTAGAAAATAAGCTCTCATCTCGCCAGAGACTAATAAGTAGAAGGTAGAAGGTAGAAGGTAGAAGGTAGAGTGTTTATACAGTCAGCTTTTTAGCCATCCCGATCTTATGTTTAATTAGGTGGATTTACTTATCACCTGCCAATCACCCTATTTTCTCCTGCTCGCAGTCGCGAATCGGAATCGTGAAATAGAATGTACTACCCTCACCTAAAACGCTTTCCACCCAAATATGACCGTCGTGCTGTTGCACAATACTGCGACAAATAGCTAAACCCAAACCTGTGCCTTCATGATTTCGAGAATCTGATGAATCTACTTGTTGGAAGCGCTCAAAAATACTTTCGAGTTTTTCAGGGGGAATGCCACGCCCTTCATCCTTAACTATGAACAATAGATGGCGATCTTGCTGTTGAACTGTGAGCCAAACTGTCTTGCCAGTATGTGAAAATTTAATTGCGTTGCTGAGCAGATTAATTAAGGTCTGGACAATGCGATCTGGATCTGCCCAAAGCGAAGTAGAGAGAATAGAAACCGAGAGATTTACCTCAACTTTATTAGCTAAAGCTTGTACTACATTCACTGCTTCTGTAATCAGATCCTCAAGATTGCAGCATTGCTTTTCCATCTTTACTCTGCCCGACTCAATGCGTTCGATATCTAGAATGTCATTGATCAGACGCACTAGGCGATCGGTGCTATCTACGGCAATATATAACATTCGTTTACCTTCCTCTGAGTCCGCTTTGAGCAAACCGCTGGCAAGCATCCCTAGCGAACCATGAATTGAAGTTAGGGGCGTGCGGAGTTCATGACTAACAATGGAGATAAACTCATCTTTCATGCGCTCGATTTGCTTGCGGTCAGTGATATCCTGCAAAAATACAGTAAATGCTACTTCTTTGTCCAAATTCAATTTAGAAATAGAGGCTTCTGCTGGAAATTCAGTACCATCTTTGCGGCGACCAGAAATTTCCCGCCGTTCCCCCATCCGCCGAGATCTAATAGGAGATTGGCCAAAGTCGGCCACATATTGCTGATGGACTTGAACAAAGCGCAAGGGCAACAAAACATCGAGAGGTTGTCCAATCGCTTCCTCTGCTGAATAGCCAAATATCTTCTCTGCTCCCTGGTTAAACAGAGTAATGCGCTGATGGCGATCGAGAGAGATAATGGCATCTTCTGCAATATCTAGAATGCCTGCAAACCGCGCTTGGGAAATTTGGAGGGCTTCTTGGATGCGTTTATGTTCTTCAAGTTCTGATTGCAGACAGTTGTTAACTTCCAGTAATTCAGTTGTGCGCTCTGTAACTCTTTGCTCTAGATTATTCTTTTCATTTTGTAGCGCTTCCTCAGCTTGTTTGCAAGCAGTAATATCCCTAACAGTTCCTAGAATTCTGACAGGTTCACCCGTTTCGTTATAAAAAATTTTTCCTTTACTCTCAATCCAATGAATGCTGCCATTAGGCCAAACGATCCGATAATTTTGGCTATAGTCTGTTTGTTGTTGGCGGGCAAGATTTAGCTCCGCAATTAAACTCTCACAGTCTTCCGGGTGAAGGTAAGTATAGAACATTTTATCCGTACCATCAAATGTACCAGGAGTCAGACCAAACAATCGTTCGTGTTCTTCAGACCAGGTAATTTGATTGGTCAGTAAGTTCCAGTCCCAAGTCCCCATTTGACCTGCTTCTAAGGCTAGTTGGAGCCGTAGTTCGCTCCTGGTCAATCCTGCTTTTGCCTGTTGGCGATCGCCTATCTCGCGTTTGACAGCTCGGATTCGTTCTAGTCGATTAATGATGCGGGTGACAAGTTCTGGCCCGACAATTGGTTTACTGACAAAATCATCTGCACCTACTGAAAAAACTTGGTTGATGCTCTCAGCATCGTTGTGAGCTGTGAGAAATAGAATCGGTAAGCTGCTCCAGCGCGAGTCGTTACGTACAATTTGACAGAGTTCAATCCCACTAATCTGTGGCATTTCGATATCTAGAATCAGCAAATCGGGTGAAGTTGTTTCTAACAACTCCCAAAATTGTCTGGGATCGGCAAGGGCGATGATTTTGAGTCCCCAGGGTTCGAGTAGCGATCGCACAATTGCCAGCATTTTTGGATCGTCATCGACCACCATTACCCTCGCTTTTTCCCGATCTACTTGATGCAATACTTGGTTAATTGCATCCAATATCTGTGAGGGGGGAACCGATTTTGGTAAGAATGTGTGTCCCCCCAGACGAGCAACCTCTAAGCGTGCCGTTAAATCATCGCGTTCAGTAAAGATGATGGCGGGAATGGGGGGAGCGTGTTTTTTTAATTCAGCTAATAAGGTCAGACTTTCTGCGGCTGTAGAAGAAATCGCAGGCTCTAAGAGCACTAAGTCTGGTGATTTTAGGCAGATTTTATTTCTGGCTATAGTCATGTTGGTAGCAACTTCGACATCGAATCCCCAGGTTGTAGCTTCAGCAATTAGTTTTTTAGCTAGGGAGCGATCGCGATCGACAATTAACAGTAAAGGACGCTCATCTGCGGTTGTAACCTCTGTAGCAGAGGAAGTAGGATCTGGCTCTGCTGGTGTAACCGATAATTCGGAAATACTATGCGATCGCTCAATTTCCTCCCGCAGCAGTCTCACGCATTCTCGTAATTGTGTCGCTCGATCCTGGCTCAATGGCTGCTCAACTTTTAAGGTGCGTTCGATCCGTCGGGCCAATTCCGAACCCGCCGATAAACCAAATGTCCCCAACGAGCCCGCCAGCGTATGAGCTTCCTGTTTTGCCAGTTGTTGTAACTCCCGATCCAATTCCTGATGCCACAAGGCGTTAACGGCTCGTTCTAGGACTCCAACTTGTTCGCTTACCCGTTGCTGGAATTGAGACCAAACTTTGCTGACCATCGCCAGCGTTTGGTTCTGAGTCCGTTCGCTAACACTAGAATCTGAACTCTGAATATCTCTCTCCTCCGTTTCCTCATCTTTGCGTCTCCCCTTCCCCTCTCTCCTTTCCTTCGGCTTGAGGCGATAGCCGATCCCATAGACGGTTTCGATCATATCTGTTGGGGCACCAGCCGCTTTTAACTTTTGCCGCAGTCCTTTGATGTGGGTTCTAACGGCTTCGTCGCTGGGAACATCTTCAAACGACCACAGGTTTTCTAAGATTGCTCCACAGCTAAATACGCGGCGGCTATTTCGCAAAAACAGCTCTAGCAGGGCATATTCTTTGGCGGTTAGGGATAAAGGTTGAGTTTTATATGTAACTTCACAGCTTATGGGATCGAACACCAAGTCGCCCCACTCCAGTACAGATTGACTCGTTAACTGATTCCGGCGCAGTAATGCTCGAATCCGAGCAGCTAATTCTTCCGGTTCAAAGGGCTTGACGACATAATCATCCGCCCCTGCATCTAAGCCCAGGGCTTTGTCATGGCTGGTATTTCGAGCTGTGAGCAGGAGAATTGGCATTTGATGGCCTTGCGATCGCAACCTTTGGCACAGCGTAATCCCATCTAGTTTGGGTAGTGTGACATCCAGCAGAATCAGGTCATAGGCAAAGGCTTCTGTTAATTCCCACCCCTCTTGTCCATCGGAAGCTGTTTCGACTGTGTAGTTTTGGCTAGCAAGGGTCGCCACCAA
>NZ_JAQMUA010000445.1:0-6151 GCF_028330895.1 Kamptonema animale CS-326
ACTGCCATTGCCAATTTTGCCGAGACCAAATTGTTTAGTCCAAACAAACCAAGGTACATTTTCATCCCTAACACGGGCTAGGGCTTGTAAAGCATCATTGACGGCTACTGCCCCTTGAAAGATGCCAAAAACTGCTGTAAAATAACCTCGGATATCGATGCTGACACCAGTGCCAATTGTCGGGCTGGCGATGATGATGTCATAGTTTTGTATGAGTGAATTTAGTTGGTCAATGCAACCGTAAGCGGGATGATTTGGATCTGATACTGATTCGCTATCAATCCTGAGAATTCGCTGATGAGGAAAGCGTTTTTGTAGTTGTGTTTCTAGGTTGCGACAAGACCATTTTCCGGTAACTTTTTGTGAGTCTTCTACAACCATAATGCGTGGGCGATAGCGCTTTATAGGGTGACATTCATTAGGGGTTTTTGAGTTAGATTCAGTAAAGTTTATTGGGCTACATTTTGCAGTTGCTTCACAATCACATTTAGCAGGGGTTTTACAGTCATATTCACTATGGTTTTCCGAAACATATTTAGCAAAGCATTTAGAGTCACATTCAGTGCATTTTACAGTAGGACATTCACCAGGGGTTTTCTGATAATATTCAGCACAGATTTTACAGTCACATTCAGCGCATTTTACAGTAGGACATTCACCAGGGGTTTTCTGATAATATTCAGCACAGATTTTACAGTCACATTCAGCAGGTTTAACAGTAAATTCACCAGAGTTTTTTGGATAATATTCAGTAGGGCTTTTAGAGCCATATTTAGTACAGGTTATAGAACAACATTTGGCACGACTTTTAAAGCCATATTCAGCACGGCTTATAGGACAACATTTGACATGGCTTTCAGAACTACATTCAACAGGGTTTTTCGGACAACATTCAACATACCTTTCAGAACTATATTCAGCAGGATTTTTACAACCACATTCGGCACAGTTTAAGCTTATAGGACAACATTCTGCACGACTTTCAAGGTCACAACAAGTGACTTCTTGAGACAGAATTTGCTCCATCTGAACATACAGTGAAGCCGGGTTAGAAGTGGCAAAAAACGTCACATCTCGCCCTCGTTTTGGCTGCCATTCGTTAACAACAACCCAAGGCGAAATAGGGATACCTGCTATGGCTATTAAGTAGTCAATGCTGTAATCGGATAAATCAGCATCTTGGGCAACAACTAAGCCACCACTTGTCAAGACGTTGTGGATGAGTTCTTGCAGAGTTTGCAAGATGGCGACTCGGTTTTCGCGGCAAGTTGAACTATTTAAGGCGTGCCAGATGACTTGTTCGCACTCATCGATGATGACGATCGCGCCTTCCCAATCTTCAGGATTAAAATTAGCTTGAGATAAGGGGTGGAGACTGTCTATGCACAAGCCATACCCGAACAGTTTACCTTCGGCTGAGTCTCTGGTTTCGTCGATGTAGTTGATTCCTAAGCTGGCACAGATAGCCCTACCTAGTTGAATCCTGTGGGTAATTATCAGCACGCGGCGATCGCCTGTGTCAAGGGATTGTGAGACTAAGTTGGTCAGGGCTTGGGTTTTGCCGGTGCCTTTGGGGGCTTTGATGCAGGCTAACCCGGACTCTGGATAGGGGAGTTTTCCCAGATAGCGAGAATTTAGCCTTAAAGACGCGGGATAGGTTAAAAGCCATGATTCCCTATCCAGCCAGAATTGGAAGCCTTGCGCTTCATTTTTGAGGGTGCTGAAGGCATCCTCGCCCTTCGATACCACGAAATCGTCAACGCCTTTTTCTGGCCCTGGCAGGTTGATGACTTTGACGGGGCAATTTGCCGCTGCGAACAGGCGGCCGAGTTTGCCAATTTCCCGGTTGACGTTTTGGATGGTTTGGCGTTTGTTGTCGCGGTCGAAGCAGATGTAAATGGGGCGTTCTGGGGTGGCGAAGTGTTGCAGTTCGGGGATGAGGTAGGGGTCGCATTTTTCCCCTTGAGAGGTTTTGGTTCTGACACCGCCGGTGACACCGGGGAGGGCGATGGCGGCGTAACCCAGTGTGAGTAAGCATCCGGCTTTTTTTGCGCCTTCGACGATGATGATGGGAATGTTGTTGTCCCATACCCATTGCCAGAACTGAGGCTGGTTTGGGGATGAGGTAGGGGTCGCAGAGGGGCTGCACGGGCTAGGGGCAGAGGAGAGATTTTCGTCTTCCCTCTCCCCCTCTCTCCCTCTCCCCCTCTCCCCCTCTTCCAAGTCCTCTAGGTCGATGGGGATACCGTAGCGGGCTGCGACCTTTGCCCAGATGTGGTCTGGAACTTGCAGGAAGAAGGCTCTGGTGGGGGTTTTGGGGGGGTGTTCGTATTTGACGGGTTTGATTTTGCCTTTGGGGTCAAAGGCGTTTCGGGGTTGATGGGGTTTGAAGCAACCCCAATACATGGGCTGCCAGTTGTTGAGGGGGTCAAGGCCTGAGCACCACCAGCCACCAGCTTCGATGTGGCTGTAGTGTTTTCTGGCCCACCGCCATTGTGCGTCGGGGTGGACTCTGCCGGAGGCGGCGGTGATTTCGGAAAGGAGGTACGGGTAGGGGGTGTCGCCTTCTAAGGTTTGGACGTTGAGGGCGATGAGGTTGGGGTCTATGGCCGAAGCCAGCCATTCGGACAAAGGGGAGATGGGTGATGTCATTGGACACCCCCGGTGTTGGTCAAATGGAAGGGCAGCCAGAAGGGGTCAGGCGGGGTAGATGGGTCTTTTCGTAGGGGTTGAGGCTGAGTGACGTTGGTAAATGCACCCAGTCTTTTTGTGCAGGGTTTCACGAGAGCTATTCCTTGGTAGCGGAATAACTCTTTGTCTCACCTTTCGCAAAAGGCTGTTTGCAAGTGTATCAGTCTTATTAGACTGATCAGGCTTGTTCTAAATGGCTGAAAACTATGTATAGCAGTAGTTCCAAAAAAAGTTTGTCCGGGGATACTAGAGAGTTTGTCCGGGGATACTAGAGAGTTTGTCCGGGGATACTAGAGTTTTTGTTCTAACGCTCAAACTTATATAGGGTAAAGGTTTAATGGCAATTTTAAGGATCTATTTTTTTCAGAACAAACTTCAGAACAATCTGAGCGTCATTGTCGCAACAAAAAACCAGCCGCAAGGGGGCTGGTCTGTGGTGTAGACTTGATGGGCGCAGGTTGGATGAAGCTTATTCTGAGGTGCTTAACAGTTGCCAGATTTGCGATTCCAGTTCTGGTGTGGGGACGCGCTGCCCGCGTTCCAACATGGATACATAACGCTGCGACACTCCCAACCAACCAGCCAGTCGTGCTTGACTCCAACCTTTTGCTGCTCTTGCTTCCCTGATGTGATTGCTTGTCAGTTTAGGCTTAGGGGCTGCATTCAGTCTCGGTTGAATCTGTTTGGGTTCAATTTTTGTTGCCAGCAGTGTGGGGATGGGGGCTGGGGGATGGATGGTGATTTTAGCTGCCAGCAACTTGTCAAAGTATCCTCTGGCTTTCCGACCTGAGCTATTAGGTCTTAGCCATTCTGGGTAGGTTTCTGAGTCGAACTCAATCTGAAAAGCTCTCTCAAGTCCCAGCAGCACTTCTAGGGCGTGATTCCAGCTATTCGTTAGCGTATGAGCTTTTCTACGCTCTGACCGAGCGGCATCAATTATCGTTTGGGGTAGAAGTGCTTCTAGCAAGGTCTGTACTTTGTAAGTGCCACTGGTGTGAAATCGGCTTTCCATCGTCAGGTGAAGTGCTAACCGCAAAGCCAGTTCATCGTGGTAGGGGTCAATCTTGAGAATGTCCTGAGCTAAATAGCCAAATTGATACAAGGCCTCTTTGGCAAAGTAACCTGCTTTGTTCAAGAAGGCATAAGTCCAGAGCCCTGGTTGCACTGTAATGTAAACTTCATCAGGCTGCTCTATCTTGCCCTCCAAATTCTGCTGACCTGTTAACTCAACTTGAACATTCCACATTCGTGAAGTGTCAATGCTGGCAAGGATTCCCCCTTTTTTGTGCCTACCTTCAACCCACGTAGCTTTGATGACTAAGCAACCTAGAGCAAACGCAGTTTTAGCCACTTCATTCAGTTTTTGAAACACGGGCAAATCTGTGCGTTTGTCCCAGCCCATTTCCTTGATTAAGTCGCTGCTTTTTATCGTGAATAGGCTTTTCCAAGGCTCTTCTTGCCTCATGGTATGGGCGGAAAAAATTAGGTGCAGTTTGGCTGTGATTAGCCCAAATTTGTTAATGATTTGCAGGGCTTCGTCCAAAGGCAGCAGGGTGATGTCGCCAGGACTGGTGATGTAGTGTTCGATGATATTGCTGGGATTTCCCTTGGCTTGGTGTTGGAAGTAGCCGACACCTGAAGGGTATTGCTGCCACAAGTCCGTTCTCAATTGTGCATGGAGGCTGGATACCATAGGGGGAGGCGTGGCGACAGGGGCGATAGGTCTATTCTGATACAGACGAGGTTCTGTTGTGGGCTGGTCTGAGTTGTCCCTGAATTCAACCAGGTCTTCTGAGTTTATGTCCTCAAAATTAATCATATTTATTTTTCAAGCCCCCTGCAAAGACTCTCAGAAACAGTGCTTCTGCCATATCCTGCGCTGTAAAGAGTCCAACCTGTAGAGCCTGATTGCCTAGCACTACACAGTAAATCGGGCTTCCAGTGGGGCAGTTGGAAGCGCTTAACCAGTTGCAACGATGGGAGAGTAAGGGTGTTAATGTTTGCTGTACTCATTCCCCCTCCTCCACATGGACTCCTGAACCTTGTTGTCTCTTGTCTAAAAACTCCTGTATGGCAATTTCCACAGTTTCAGTGATTGTGGTTTCATATTCCGCACAGTAGAACTTCAGGCGCTTAGCCAACTCCTTGGGAATGTGGCTAGTCACCTGAGCATAATTTGGATCTTTTCTTCTAGTGCTCAAAAATTCGTTTAATCCTAATTTTTCTGTCCACATTGTACAGCTCCATGTTATTTGACAAAACAATTAGTACAGTAGTAAGATGTTGTGATGTTGCAACATCTTACTTGTGTGCTAGTATAACATCCATAGACCAAAACAGCCCCTTCCCTACGATTTAGGTGCATCTGCCCTGGAAGTGGGAAGCGGGAAGACACAACAAAACCAGCCCCTACCGCGCAAGACTGGACATCTGACGGTAAGGGCTGGCACTCCCAGTAAAAGGAGCATCATTATTATGACCGCAATTCTTGTTGGCCGTAACGCTAGCGCTGATTCCTGTTTCCAGAAAGCATCACCAGTAGAGGCGATCGCCTTATCAGCCATACCCATAATATCAGTTTTCCCAGTTCTAAATGTTGCCATGAACCAAGTACCAAAAATGCAACTTTTAGCCTTGAGCTACTGCCAAGAACATCCAAATGATTCTAAGTGTAAGCCCAACCCAGATGGCACAGTAGGTTAATTTTTTTACCCCTGTGATTAGCTACTTTTGGCAACTCCGAAAGTAGCTAACGAAAGAATCAGAGTTCCAGGCTCAGTAGCTAACGAAGTAGCTAACGGGAAAATGCCAACACCTAAAAAGCCTATAGACGTAGCAGTTTTCAACATTTCCAAAGGCAAGCGGAATCATCCAGGTTACTTCCGATCAGAGGTGAGGCTAGCTCTAGGCAAAAAGGGAAAACCGATGCCCGAAGCTACTTTTAAAACCCGGCTCACACTCTTAGAAGAAGAATGCCCTGAGTTTCAGCGGCAACCTTATCGCCGGCGATTTTCTCAATTCCATTTGAATTGCCTGCTAACTCTCGAAACCTGGATTGAAGAAGCTAACCACTGCATTGCCACCGTTCGACAACAACTAGCAGAAGAAGGATTACCAACCCATGAATACAACAGAACTAACAATTGACCGCAAAGACATCAAAACCACTTGGGGATTGCCCAAAATTTCAGATGTTACCAACGCCCGCAGAGCACTAGGACAACCCGACTGGCAAAACTCAAAAATGTCTGAAGCAGATGCCCTTGAAATCAATCAATATTTCTCCTTAGTTTTAGACAAAAAACTATCACCAGACGATGCCATTTTACAAATAGCATCATCCCGAAACGGACGCAGTGCTTACTGCAACGAAATCGACCCAGATGCTATAGCTAAACCCTCCGATGCCAAGCGAGACGAAACTGAAGACAAAGGTGCAGCCATGCAAGCACTTATTGAA
>NZ_JAQMUA010000446.1:0-5785 GCF_028330895.1 Kamptonema animale CS-326
CCTAGTCTCTGCGATTGCTTCGCTTCCCTCGCAATGACGACAGAATTACTAATACTTTTACATCATAAAAGAATATCACCCACCAATAAATTTGAGAGCCACGCCATTCATACAGTACCGTTTACCAGTTGGCTTGGGGCCGTCATCAAATACGTGACCCAAATGCCCACCACACCGACGACAATGTACTTCAATTCTAGTTGTAAACAAGGAATTATCAACAGATGTGCCAATTGCCCCTGGTATCGGGTCAAAAAAGCTGGGCCAACCCGTACCGCTATCAAATTTAGTTTCCGATGAAAAAAGTGGCAAATCACAACCAGCACAGGCGTATATTCCCTTCCCATATTCCTTGTCGAGAGGGCTAGTATGAGCGCGTTCAGTACCGTGTTGGCGAAGCACTTGGAACTGTTGAGGAGTCAACATTGTACGCCACTCTTCTTCAGTTTTAGTAATTTCAAAAACATCATTAGAAGATGCCATAACTTTTGATGTCCAAGGTAAATAGCGAGATAACCATGCCATACCTACCACTCCTAAACCAGCTTGTAAAAAAAATCGTTTCTTCATTATACATCATCCAATCGCTAATTAACCAACCAATCTCATCGAGTAAACATAAACAAGCAAGTTACTATTATAGTCCTGCAAACCACTCATAACCTCGATCTTCCCAGTAACCTTTTTCAGGGAGTAATCCACCAACTAAGGTAATTTTAGTTACCCACTTACTCTGTTTATAACCTAGCTTAATTGGCGATGCTAGGCGTAAAGGTGCGCCATTTTCGATACTCAAAGGATTACCATTCTTTTGATAAGCCATCAAAGTTTGGGGATGCAAAGCTGAAGCAATATCCCAACTTTCATAGTAGTCATCCGCAGATTTAAAGTAAATGTAGCGAGCATTTGCCTTTGGTTGGGCAAGAGCTACTAAATCCCGCAACCGCACCCCACCCCACTGCACAATAGCGGCCCAACCCTCCACACAAACATGACGAATTGTCATCACAGTTAAAGGCATCAGTTGAATCTGTTCTAGACTTAAATTGAGAGGACGATTCACCTCACCATCAATTATCAGGCGAAAAGATTTTACGTCAAGCTCTGGAGTTGAATCAAAGGTATTGATAATTAAGGCATCAGGTTCTATGGCACTAGCTGGAAATTCCGGTACGAGTTTTTGAGGATTAAACAACAAACTTTCTACACTTTCGTTCAAAGGTTCAAATTTTTTGCCAATGATGTTATCAGTGCGAACTAATCCACAACCGCCCAAAATTAAACCGATACCAGATAGTCCCGATAATTGCAGAAATTGGCGGCGTTGCCATGACTTATGAGAGTTTGGAAACATGAGTAAACCTCTACCAAAAAATTGACTTAATTAGGCGAAAACCCCCAACTTTGAGGCCTAGCCAAGAGTGAACGAGTGAAAAAATAATGACAGTAGGAACTGATATAAAGTGTACTATTCTCAGCGCTTGCCAACTGCCAAATAAATCAACAATCCAGTGGAATTGAGCAGGTTTATACATTCCCACTCCACTAAATACTGCTAGCAGTAAAACCGGAATAATTGCTGTATAAGCTAGGCGATGCCATGAATAATTTTTGCGCTTAACGTTTTGAGACTTCTGTAAAGCTTTGAGGTCATTATAGCTGAGAAAACGATGCTGCCAGCGGCGGCTAATGAAAATATAAAGACCATACCAAAAAAGATTAAGTGTGAATAACCACATGGCGGCGAAATGCCAATGTCTACCAGCACCGAGCCAACCACCTAACAAAATTATAGATGGAAATTGCCATCCTCCGCGCCCGCCAAAAACAGGATTAGCATTGTAAATTTGCAATCCACTACCAATCATCATTACTAAACTAATGATATTTAGCCAGTGAAATAACTTTGCTAAAGCCGCCTGGTTTGGTAGTCGAGGTCGAGATGTTTTAGAAGGAACAGATGAATCCATAATAAGTATTTAGCTAAATAGTAAGAGGTATAAACATTTCATTTGTATGATAGCAGGTTAATTGCTAATTGCTAATTGCTAATCGCTAATCGCTAATCGCTAATTGCTAATCGCTAACAATTTTGACTGCCATACAACTTTTCATGTTATAGCCAATGCCAAGGTAATTAGGTTAGGGCAACTTTATTGTTTTGAGAACTTACGTAACGCCGCTCGGTGTTACGGATATTTGTCCTAACATTGTCCTAACATTATTGTCTGTTGCTATACTATGAGACTGCCATTTGTAACTTACGATACAAACAGGCAACTCATTTGCCGGCTTTTAGTTAATACGATGCTGACTCTATTTTGGATTTAAAATTTTTTATATTTGCAGAAAACATCCAATTTTCGGTCATATCCGTATCTAAAGTAAATTAAGGAAGGAAAATTACCTTATGAACAATCGCGGGCCGGGGCGGCGTAAATTACTATGGTATTTAGGGCTAGGAGTTAGTGGAACTGCTCTCAGTTTTGGTCTCAAGAAAGAGATGATGTCAATTGCTACCCCAACCTCTAGCTCTGAAAATATTCCGATACCTACTCCTCCTAAAAGCGATATTTCCATTACCACAGATCGAGCTATTACTTCACAGGTAGGACAGATTTTACCAGAGTTTCAGGGTATTAGCCAGTGGCTAAATTCTCCGCCGCTGAAAATATCCGATCTCAAAGGTAGCGTGGTGTTGGTACAATTTTGGACATTCGCCTGCATTAATTGTCAGCGTACTCTACCCTACATTACTCGTTGGCATCGCCAATATGCCGAGCGAGGATTAAAAATTATCGGCATACATACTCCTGAGTTTCCCTTTGAGCGCGATGTAAATAATGTCAAAAAAGCTTTGAAGGAATATCAAATTACTTATCCAGTACCTTTGGATAACGAGTTTAAAACTTGGCTTGCTTACAAGAATGAATATTGGCCTCATTTATTTTTAGCAGATCGACAAGGCATTCGGCGCTATAATCATATTGGGGAAGGAGCTTATGACGAAACAGAACAGACAATTCGCCAGTTATTAGGGTAGTTAAATGGCAACTTCACTCCCTTCGACTGGTGTAGCTTTGCTAGCAGGATTTTTAACTATCCTCTCACCTTGTATTTTGCCAATTTTACCTCTATTATTAGGGCGCAGCCTTCAATCTCATCGCTATGGCCCCGTTGCTTTGGTATTAGGATTAATTACTGGTTTTGCAGCAATTGGGAGTTTATTGGGAGTAACATCAACTTGGTTTGTTAGCCTTGCTAGCGTTCTCCGCAATGGAGCAATTGCATTTCTGCTGATGGCTGGGGTAAGTACCATTTTTCCCCAGATTTACCAATTAGTGTTTAAATACTTACACTTTCAACGTTGGCTGAAAGAACCTGTACGAGTGGGGTTAATGGGTGAATTTTGGCTGGGAACTCAACTCGGTTTGCTGTGGACACCTTGCGCGGGCCCAGTTCTGGCGAGTATCCTGGTCATAGCTGTTGTCAATCCTCAGCCGACAACAACTTTCTTGTTATTAGTTTTGTACGGTTTAGGGGCTGGATTACCGCTGCTAGGAATTGCTTATGGAGGGCGCTATTTTAGCCAGAAATTATTACGTCTGCGCCCCCATAGTGCAGCCTTACAAAGAATCGGCGGTGTTATTATTGTACTCAGTGCGATCGCGATTATTTTAGGTTGGGATGTCAAAATCCAACTTTGGTTAGCTCCATTTTTCCCAACTTTACGACTTTAAGGAAGAGGGGCGCTGGCGCAATCTATAATTTTGATTATCCTCAAGATAACGTTTGCCGCAGCGCCCGCCCCACAAATACTATTTCTTCATCGCATCGGGACTCTTCATCGCATCGGGACTTTTCATCGCATCGGGACTTTTCATCGCATCGGGGCTCTTCATAGCGTCAGGACTTTTCATCGCATCGGGGCTCTTCATCGCGTCAGGACTCTTCATGGAAGCAGGCGAAGCACTAGGAGCCACCTGATTTTCAGTGTTAGGACTAGAAGAACAGCTATACAGACTAGCCGTTAAGGTCAAACCAACAACTAAACAAAGCACTTTCCGGTTCATATTTTTCTTCCAAGTCTGAGAAATATTAATTCTACAAGTTAGCAGCTAATCGCTAACAGTGCGTTCTATTGTAGTACGGATGACTCCTGAGATTGGATTGTCAACCTCAAATATTTTTTTTCACCCAGGTTAAGTGACCCAACTTCCCTACATCCAAGCAGTTCTGTGGGTCGTATTTAAGAAGATGGAGTCTGGTTCTTTCTGGAGATGCCCTTGCTACCACCATCGAAATCAACTTAGAATTATCAGTTTAGGTCTGTTCTACGAAAAACCTATGGATTTGAACCCTGCCGAAACAAGCGTGGATGACCCTGACAAACAGACTGACGCTGAGTTATTTCAGTTAATAAGTGCTGGTCAAGCATCTGCCTTGGGTATTTTGTATAACCGCTATGGCAGTTTAGTCTACAGATTGGCCCTCAGAATCTTGACAAACCCTCAAGAAGCAGAAGACTTAACCCAAGAGATTTTTCTCAATCTCTGGCAAAAGAGAACTTACAATCCTAATCGTGGCTCTTTGAGCAGCTTTTTGACAACTCTGACTCGTTCGCGAGCAATTGATAAACTTCGTTCCCGCAGCACTAAGTTGAAATTTCTCCAGCGATGGAGTCAGATGATGGCTACTGAAATTCCACCTCTTACACCTTTTGAATCAGCTTCTTTAAGTGACCGTTCGCACTATGTTCGCGATGCCTTAGCTCAACTTCCCGAAAAACAACGGCAGGTGTTAGAAATGGCTTATTACGATGGTCTGAGTCAATCAGAAATCGCCGCCAAACTTAGTATACCACTGGGAACAATTAAAACTTGGTCTCGCCAAGGTTTATTGAATTTAAGAAAAAACTTACAAAATTTAATTGGCTAGTTACACCTATGACAGAGCCTTTATTTCCTGAACCTTTAGAAGAATTGATCGCAGGCTATGTACTCGGCAACCTTAGCTCTCAAGAAGCTGAGGAATTAAGCCGAGTGCTGAAAGAAAATCCTGAATTAGCTACAGAGGTAGCTAGTTTACAGGAAGTTTTAGAAGTCATGCCTTATGCTTTACCTGATATCGCACCGCCATCACATCTTTATGACTCTATTTTAGATGCTGCTGCAACAACTACCGTTGCATTCCCAAACAAGATTGTTGCAGTAAATCCTAACCCATTGCTTCGGGAAAAACTGAAACTATTTTCTCTAAGATGGAGTCCTGTTATTGGTAGCGTAGCGGCACTATTAGCTTTAGCTATTGGTTTAGATAACTACCGACTCAGACAACAAATAACGACTCTTGAGGCTCAGGTTGTGCGACAAAAAGATGTGATTGCGATGTTGCAACAGCCAGATACTCATCTAGTTTCTCTTAAAGGTATGGCTCAAGCCTCTGCTGCTTCTGGTAGTATTGTGGTTACACCCGGAGAACCTAAAGCTGTTTTAATTTTAAAGAATCTTCCGGTTTTACCCAAGGGTCAATTTTATCAATTATGGTCGGTTATTAATCAGGAAACAGTTGCTTGGGAGCAGTTTAATACTAATGAAAAAGGCACGGTTTTTGTCAAGCTTTCTCTACCTACTAATGGGCAAGTAACTACATTAGTTGTGACTGTTGAAGCATCGCCTTTACTTAAAAATCCGGCTGGGCCTATGGTGATGACGGGGAGTTTATAATTGGTAATTGGTAATTGGTAATTGGTAATTGGTAATTGGTAATTGGTAATGGCTAATTA
>NZ_JAQMUA010000447.1:0-3656 GCF_028330895.1 Kamptonema animale CS-326
GCCCAGAGGGCGGCGTTACAGTTGATATGCGATCGCTAGTTTCTCAATAATTTCTCAATTTCTACTGGTGTCAACTCCTCAGCATTGCTGAAAACGATTGCTGCACCTGCTTTCATCAAGGTAGCGGTGTAGCAATCTCGGCGTTCTTGAGTCTGCTGAACGTGAGGGGGCAAAATTCCTACGCCAACCCAAACCCTAGAGGGCTGAAGTTTTCGCGCTTTTTCAACTGTGTACATATCAGCAACGGTATCACCAACATAAATCACTGGGGTAGATTCATCTATTCCCTGCTGGTATTGCAGTTGCTCAACTGTTGCGAATAGTCCCGTCGGGTCTGGTTTGCCGGGTGCATCTTCCATTGCTACAAGCACTGGTGAGGTTAAGCCGAGTTTACCTTGTAAGACATAAAGGGCTTCATCTCGCATCGCGCCGCTGAAAAATCCCCAAGCGATCGCCCCTTGAGTTAGACTTTCCAGATAGGCTGGCTGTAGCAGCAAAGGTTCAGAGCAGATGTAACCAGTCCAGTTTTCGGGGTTTGTCCCTCGGTAGCGACTTTGGAAAAAGGCGATTAAAGTATCTCGGTCTAAATCCAGGTGCGATCGCAACTGACTTTTACTCTCGAAGTAGCGGTAAACTAACTCTTGGGAAGCATCCCAGTCGTTATTCCACAAACCCTCAGACTTGAGGCTGTCGATATCCTCAGAAGTGGGACGATAGGCGGATGAGGTAAAATGCTCAACTGTATCTGCGATCGCGCGTCGATACGATCCCCCCACGTCACGCACTACCCCGTCAATATCAAACACAACAATAACTTTTTGCTTTGGCATCGATCCTTAAGCTCTGATAAAATTTAAATTTTGCATCTCTAATCTGCTAAAATTGTGGTACAATTAGCGATTGTATTAATTTTTTAACATGGCTAAGTCTACCCCGGAAGTTGGTTTGTCCAAGTTCATCTTAAAGGTTCTCTGGTTAGAAGAGAACGTGGCACTCGCCGTTGACCAAGTTGTAGGCAAAGGCACTAGCCCTTTGACAGCTTACTTTTTCTGGCCCCGCAAAGATGCCTGGGAAGAGCTAAAAAACGAACTGGAAGCCAAACACTGGATCGCCGACAACGATCGCGTAGAAATCCTCAATAAAGCTACAGAAGTCATCAACTACTGGCAAGAAGAAGGCAGACGGCGACCAATGGCAGAAGCTCAAGGAAGATTTCCCGAAGTGACTTTTACAGGCAGTAACTAAGTGGTTAACTGTTAACTGTTAACTGTTAACCGTTAACCGTTAACTGTTAACTCTAAGGATTTTATGAGTAATAACGGCACAGTCGAAAGCAATATAAACTCTCGGAGAAACTGTATCGATCGGCTCAAAAACTGTAAGTTTTATGGGCAGTGAAAATACAGTTGACAACAGCGAATACTTGCCGCTGATAACTAATTCCGATGTCTTACAACAGGCTATCCTCTACAAAGTTAATACTCGCATTACTGCTCGTGGCGAGGTGATTTTCCCTTGCATACCGGGGATGCTTGAGCATTATCTCCACTGGATAGACCAATTGTTTCACGCTCTCGGTCGGCCACTGCCACCAGAAAAACAAACAGAATTGCGCCAGCTTATAGCAAGTAAATTAGCTACGGGGTTTAGCGTTTCCACTGCTTCCATGCTAATTCTCCAATACGAGTCAGTTCAGCCTCCTCAAACTGGTTTAGCTTGTAAATTACTAATTGCTAGCTCTACAATGGGAGACCAGTATAAGACATGGGTAGAGACGAGAGAACCACCTCTTTTTGGCTCTCATCCAGATGCTAAAGTGATGGCAATTGCTGCTAAATTAGGCGATCCTCGTAAAGTAAGGATTTTGGATGTAGGAGCGGGAACAGGCCGTAATACACTGCCCTTAGCGAGACTGGGCCACCCTGTCGATGCGATCGAGTTAACTGCTGGTTTTGTCGAACAGTTGCGAGTTGCAGTCGAGTCAGAAAAGTTGCCTGTGAATGTGACTTTGGGGGACGTACTCGATCCGTTAGTGCGGATGCGTCCGGCTAATTACCAAATTGCGATCGCAGCAGAACTAATTTCTCATTTTCGAGAGTCCGATCAAGTCCGGCTATTTCTCGCTAAAATGTGCGATTTTCTCTGTTCTGGCGGCTTATTGCTATTTAGTGTCTTTTTAACCGCCGATGGGTACGAACCCGATTCCCTAGTGCGAGAAGTGGCGCAAATGTCATGGTCTACCCTCTTTACCCCCAAAGAATTAGCAGCAGCAATGGAAGGACTGCCGCTAGTACAAATCTCCAATGAGTTAGTGTTTGAATACGAACGCCACAACTTGCCATCAGGGGCGTGGCCTCCTACGCCCTGGTTTTCTAGTTGGGCAACTGGCAGAGATGTATTTCCAATGGCAAATGCCCGTCCGCCAATGGAATTACGCTGGATTTTGTGTCGGCGGCTTTAAAAAGTTTTGAGTTTTGAGTTTTGACTTAGGTAATACTTTAAAACGATAGCCATGATTAACACTGTGAAAACTTCCTACACTAATGAATAGATCAAATTTAGGAGTTTTGAGTTTTGAGTTTTGACTTAGGTAATACTTGGAAACGATGGCCATGATTAACACTGTGAAAACTTCCTACACTAACGAACAGATTGCAGCTTGGCTGCGCGGCTTACTAACCATTGCTTGGGCTGATGGTAATTTTGATGAGGGAGAACAAGATTTGATTGCTTCCTTAACTCAAGCTGAATTTGCAGACGAGGCATCAGTTGATGCGATTTTTGAACCCATATCGCCACAGGAATTAGTGGCTGTTTTAGGGCAAGACAGGGTGACTGCTGAGAATTTCTTGAGGACAGCAGTAATGGTGGCTCTAGCAGACGGTATATATTCTTTCTGCGAAGATGAATTGCTGCATGAGCTTTGCGATGCTTTTGGGGTGAAGGTGGATGCGATCGCAGCTTTGCGACACACTATAGAGGATACGAATAATGCTGCTGCATCAGAGGAAGAGCGTGCATTTAAGGCGGCACGCGATCGCAGCCCCCACAGAGATGTCTTGCAACCTGTTAGAGTATGGCTAGATGGCTGGGAAATCCACGATCCTAGTTTGGCTCATTTTGTCTGCAAAATGATTCCGCCCCAGTGTCCTTTTGAGCGAGACATCACTCTATTTGGTCGCAAGCTAGTTCACATTCCCCCAATGTGTAAACTAAATCCTCTCTACGATCAATTAGTAGGTTTGCGCTTCCGTGCTCTCTCCTATTTGGCAGATGAATGTAAAGAGGATATTTCGGAATATTGCTAGCTAATGGCTAATGGCTAATGGCTAATGGCTAATGGCTAATTGCTAATTGCTAATTGCTAATTGTAATTTAAAACATAGGTTTGGTTAAGGGCAGCCAAACCCAACTATCTTAATTAAATTTGTTAACCGTTAACCATTAACAGTTAAACCCTTAAACCATTAACGGTTAACAAAAATTTTAAGATGAGTTTCGCGAAGCGCTCAACCGCCCTAATTTTACTACCAAAGGATTATCTAAAACCATCCGTAGCGCCGCCATCTTGGCGGTAAATTCAGCGCCAATATAGCAGACTTACTGTACCTAAATCCTATACCAATTAGCCATTAGCCATTAGCCATTAGCCATTA
>NZ_JAQMUA010000448.1:0-14319 GCF_028330895.1 Kamptonema animale CS-326
GGGGGCGTTACGTAGAGTGTACTAAATTAAGCTTTAGCCAAATCTTACGATTGCTTAGCTTGGCTTGCAATGATACAATTAACAGTTAACAGTTAACCATTAACTATTTCAAACAGCGGATGGCCTCTAACATTCCTCTGGCTTTATTCAAGGTTTCCTCATATTCGGATTCTGGGTTAGAATCCGCAACTAAACCGGCTCCGGCTTGCACGGAAACGGCATTTGTGCCATCATCCTTAGTACGGACAACCATTGTGCGAATTGCGATCGCGCTATTTAATTGTCCCTCAAAATCATAATACCCGTAAACCCCGGAATAAGGCCCGCGACGACATCCTTCTAATTCGTGAATAATTTGCATCGCCCGAATTTTAGGAGCACCGCTGACAGTACCCGCAGGAAAACAAGCTTTCAACAAATCCCAAGCCGTTTTATCGCTAGCTAATTCTCCCACAACATTGCTGACAATGTGCATGACATGAGAATAACGCTCGATTACCATTAATTCGTCAACTTTTACAGTACCATTGCGACAGACGCGGCCTAAATCATTGCGGCCTAAATCAACTAACATGACGTGCTCGGCAACTTCTTTTGGGTCTTGCAATAATTCTGCTGCTAAGGCATCATCTTCTTGGGGAGTTTTACCTCGGCGGCGAGTTCCAGCAATGGGCCGCAATGTTGCTACTTTTTTGCCATCTGCGGTATTTTCAGCTTTTACCATGACTTCGGGACTGGAACCAATAATTTGCCAATTTCCGAAGTTAAAATAAGCCATGTAGGGAGATGGATTAATTAAGCGCAAGGAACGATAAAGTCCGAAGGGATCGCCGTTATATTCAGCAGATAATCGTTGAGAAAGTACGACTTGAAAAATATCGCCAGCTTTGATGTAATCTTTGGCTTTTTGAACGTTAGCACAGAATTTTTCGCGGGTAATGTTGCTAGTGTAGTCTAAGGTTTTTTCCGCTGTTGACTGATAAGAATCAAATCCCGGCGGTGTCCATTCTAAGAGTGTTGTTTGCTGGGAAAGTGGGGATTTTAACTTATTAACTAGCTGAGTAACGCGATCGCACGCTTGCTGATATGCTTCACGCAAGTCTACATTACTATCTCGTAAGTCAGCGTAGGAAATCGCCCAAATTTTGCGCTTCACTTGGTCAAAAATTAGCAAGTTATCTACCTGCATCCACAACCCATCTGGCAAATCTTCAGCGGTGGCTGGATAAACAGGTACTCGCGATTCCATCCAGTTAATTAATTCATATCCCCAAAATCCAAATAAGCCGCCAATTCCTAATGGTAATTGGGGTAATTTAACGGGGTGAAAAGTTTGGAGACAGGTGGTTATGGCTTCAAAGGGATCGCCTGTAAAGATGGTTTGGGAACCGTCGCGGTGGGTTTGAGTAGTGCGATCGCCTCTTGCTTCCAAAATCCACAGCGGATCGCAGCCTAATAAACTATAACGCCCGATTTTCTCGCCGCCTTCGACTGATTCTAGCAGGAAACTGTAGGGTTGACCGGCACAGACGCGATACCAAGCTGAAACGGGGGTATCTAAATCGGCCACCCATTCTTGATAAACGGGGATGAAGTTACCTTGCTTGGCGAGTTCGGAGAATTGGGTAAAATCGGGGAAAATCATAATTTCAATTATAGTCTATTGTTCAATTATATATAGGACTTAGGCAAAGAAACCGGGTTTCTTAGAAAAATCTTCGACTTAAACTAGAAATCTAGTCAGAAACCCGGTTTCTGGACTCTGCGGTTACGGAAAAGTTTTCTCGCCAATATTTTTGTAGCGCGTAGGTGTCTCTGAGTTGTTGCAGTGCTTCGGGTGAAAATTCTGATTTAATTTTACCGATAAATAGGCCCCATTCGTAGAGGCGATCGATGGAATAGGCGTTAGTAAGTTGGTGGGTGTAGAATGTTGTCCAAAATTCAGGGGCGATCGCACTTTTCCAGCGTTTACGCCACATTGAGAAATCGGAGGGATTTGGTAATTCTACTTCTAATAATGGGGGGAAATCTGCATAGTTGACGAAGCGGCTAATGCCTTTAGCATGGATGTAGACTACATGACGGTAGCATTCGATTCGATAGATGTCATCTGGGGAAATATTAAATAGAATGGTTACGGTTTCTTCGGTGACAAATCTGGCGAGGGGATGGAGAAGTGAGGATTTGTGGAGGATTTTTGAACAGGATATAGTTAAATTTAACTGAGATGGTTCTATCATTTTAAAGGTATAGGGCATTAATTTTACGATTCAATCCTCTTTTAATTCTCTGGAACTAGCAACATCCGCGATTCTATTTCTTCCCAGGTTGTTGCTGATATTCTCACGGCTGCTTCTTTGCATTGGATGATGAGATAATTAGCATATAAATAATCTCCCAGTGCTTTTGCTTCTTTCTCAGATAATTTGACCAGTTCTTGATCGAGATGGGTCGCATTATACCAGGTATCTAGAAGGCTATCTAAAAATGCTAAAAATTCTAAGTGTATTTGCTCAGATTGAATGTATTTGGGTACTCTATCTTTGAGTTTTTCCAGTTGAGTAATTAGTTCAATCCAGTTCACGTCCTTGAAGATGTTTATTTTTTTAAATTCTTCAGCAAGCTTTATTATATCGGTGATGGTTTTGGCATTGATGATAATATTGAGGCTGGCTATGGCGTAGACGTTGGCTTTTGTGATGGCAATGTTTTTGGTCCTAATGATGACATTGACGTTGGTCATAGCGATGGCGATGGCGTAGGCATTGGCGATGGCAATCGCTATGGGGTTGGCACTGACGATGGTCATGGGGTTGGCACTGACAATGACATTGGCATAGCCAATCGCCGCAGCACGTTTACCCGCAGGTTTAAAATCACCTTCTGAACCCTTAGTTACTTCATCTGCCCATTGCAATAGCCTTTGCAACTTCGGCATATTAATAATATATTTTTGAGCGTCTTTTTCCATTAACAACAGCAAGTCATCAGCCCCATTTTTTGAACGTACCAACCCCGCCACCAACAAAAACACCTCTTGCCAGCGTCTATCAGAAAGATGATTAGTAACTAACTGCTCAATTAAATTATTATCAGCAATATATTGAGCCGTGAGATATTCTTGAAGCGTCAAATGCGAAAAAGAATAAACATCCTCCGCTCGTTCTACCACAATCCCCTGTTGAACTGCGATCGCATTCAGCACCGCCTCACCGTCTAAATGCTTCGGTGCATTCAATTTATTTGCTAAAAAAGTTTTGATTTGATCGACCATTTCTCGCTGTGAGAAAAACAGTTTATCCACCTCAAAACCACTATAAGCAATCTCTGATAGCAGAGTCTCCTCTAACTCCGTACTCAATCCTTGATAAATTTCATCTGGCTGAATTTGCTTTTCCTTTGCCCATTTTTCCAACAAGATACGTAGAGCTTTTTTATAGAGAACGCTGCGATTATTAGGAAAGTTTTGGGAAGGGTCATAAGTGAGGCACAGCAAAGTTAATAATAATGGTGTGTGGGCTAACTCTTTAGCTGCTGAATATTCTGGCTTTTGTAATAACTCCCAACATTTTTGAGCCGTTCCCGCTTGTTTATCAGCCTCAGAGTGAAACCAGTTCTTAATAAACTGCTCAATTTGAGTATCGTCAAAATCTGCAAGTTTTACATCTGTAAAGCGTTTAAAATTGTGTCGATAAGCGGCGGTGCGGCAAGAGACAATAAAGCGATTTTTGTCATAGCGATCTACAAAATTTTGAATTTGATTAATCGCCTCATTTATATTAACTTTCGGCACTTCATCCAATCCATCCAGCAAAATCAATAATTTCCCTTGTTCTAAAACCTTAGCGATGAATTGATCGGGAGACGGACAACCACAAATTCTAAACTCATCAACAATAACTTTCTCAATTTCTATATGACTAGAAGGAAAGTTTTTAAGTTCAATAAAAACGGGAATACAATCATGTTTAAATTCACCTTTTTTATCCTTCAGTGCCTCCAGCCCCATTTTTCGCAAAAATGTAGATTTTCCCGCCCCAGACTGCCCTAAAACCATCAAAAATTGCTTATCATTAGCAATTTTCAGCTCTTCTGCTTTCTGGTAATCTTGCCCCTGAAAACTTCGCTTATTAGCTTCGCGGTAAGTTTCCTCTAAACTTTGGAGTGATGCAAAATTGCGTATTTCTGGCTCTTCCAAAAACTGCACAGTAGTATAAACTAATTCTAATGATACAGGCTCCCGCATTCCCAAGGCTTTAAGAATGCCGTGACGATTAATGTAGCGTTTCTCGTATTCCCCCAATACATTGTAAATTAGTTGTTTAGTTTCCTGAGTTAAAATTTTACCCATTTCCGGGAGTGATTGAAAAATGGGGACGGCGATACGGCTAATAACACTTATACCAACTGTTTCAATTCCTGTCATAGGAGTATTGGGGAATGCTTACGAGTTTATCAATTATAGCTCAACTGTTGCATAATTTTCAAAAACCTGTAGCCCCACTCTCGGCGATTGAAATCGCAGCTACACAAACAAAGTCCGCCTACGCGGACTATTGAGGCATTGATTAACAACGGTGCAAAATATCAGGTATAATTGCACAAAGTATTTTCTCATATTTCCTATGACCATCAATATCTTACCTAAACTTGACAACCTACCATCATCTCTGCCGATAGAAGGTGCAGTTAGGATTGAGTTAGAAGAAGGAATGCCCGTTTTTCGAGCTACTAGCACAGTCCAAGATAAAATAGAAGAATTGCTCTTTAAACAGCAAAACTCTGCCCTAACTCCCGCCGAAGAAAAAGAACTTGATTCCTACGAAGAAATAGATGATTACCTAAGTTTTGTCAACCGCACTATTCACAATCTTTTTCTTACCCAAAATCAACAAGAGAACTCAAATGTCTGATTTAGAAAAAGCTTTAGATACTTTTTATAATGCCGCAAATCTCAAAAGTTTTCCCACCCCGATTTTTCTCTGGCGTAAACATCTCTTAAATCCTGCAATATTTCGTGAGAAAATTCCGATTTAATTTTACCAACTAACCTCCCCCACTCCTGCAAATGCTCGATTGAAGAAGCATTTTTAAACTGGTAAGTATAAAATTTAACCCAAAATTCCGGCGCAATTTTAGCTTTCCACCGTTTGTGCCACCGCCAGAAATCTTGGGTATTAGGTACTGTCACCCCCACTAGCGGCGGAAAATCCGCATAGCTAACAAATCGACTAATTCCCTTAGCATGAACATAGACAACGTGGCGGTAACAATCAATCCGATAAATCTCATCGAGTGAGATGTTGAATAGGAGAGCAACCGTTTCCTCAGTGACAAATCTCGCCAACGGATGCAAAACTGGCGATTTGTGAAGAATTTTTGAGCAGGCCAGAGGGCTTGATTTTGACAAAGATGCTGCTATCATGGTAGGTGCATTAGACAGATACTATCTGTCCTTATTAGGTTTTACAGGCGATCGCCCTTTAGTTTTCTACGCCGGAGAGCGATCGCTTTTTCAGATAAAATTATTGTAAAACGCAACTGCATTATTTGTCAAGCATGGGTTTAGTCAGAGTCAAAGTCCGGGAACTAGCGGCTGAAAGGGGCTGGACATTTAAGGAAGTAGCTGAGCGATCGGGCGTGATTTACAGCACTATAACCAGTTATGCTCGTCGTTCAGAAATATCAATGGTTGATTTTACGGCCCTGCACAAGCTAGCGCGGGCGTTTGATGTGATGATTGAAGATTTAGTTGAGATTATTGAAGAATAGGCGATCGCGCTTTTGGTGAAGTGAGAGAATGCGATCGCGCTAATCTTAATCCTTAACAGCATCCGCCAACCGTTTCGCCTTTTCCCGACGGTGAACATTAATCGGACTATTGCGAATATCAGCCTCCACCATAGCAATCAGTTCATCTAAACTTAAAGTAAGAGCCTCAAGCCTTTGGTTACTTTCCCGAAGCATGGCGACAGTTTTATTAACTTTCTCTGGATCTGGCAAATTTTTTTGTGTATTCATATTATGTTCCAATCTATTTTTGCCTCTTGAACACTTGCTGCGGAAGCAGCTAGCGCCGCTTGTGTTTGCTCAATAGTTTGAGCTAATAAATTCAGCATAGCAGAAGAAGCCAATGGCTGTGATTCAGCAATCCGCAGCAGCAGTGTGTAGAAGCGAGAATAAGGATCTCTTAACCTTTCTGTAGCATTTTGCAATTGCTCCAACACTGTAGCTGTCGCCTCCGTCTCCCCATATTGCTCAAAGATCGCAAATTCTGCCGCTTTTGCTTCATCAATTCCTGCCAAAAGCCTTGCCTGCAAATTCAAGATAGTAGCTATTGTTTCCTGCGGTAACTTCGCCATAGAAAAATACTCACAATTTACGTACTGACTAGGTTTATAGAAGCCCATTTTCTAGTTCTTCTAGATAGATAAATTCAGGTGCTTTGACACCAGCTTTTTTTCTTATTTCTACCAATTCCGGCGATTCAAAAAACTTTCTTGCACGCTCTAAAGATAACCATTTTGAAAAGTGAACAATATGATTTGCATCATCGTCGTATTTTAATAGTTGATAACTTAGTTCTCCTGCATCCTTTCTAATCTTTGCTGCTCCATCGAAGATAGTTTTCCATGCTGGGTAATCTTCTACTTGATGGATAATCAAAACGTATTGCACAATAATTTATTTTTGTAGCGTGAACCTAACTTAAATAATTTTACCTCAATTATCGTTTTCTTCACTTGCTCTCAATTTTGCACCAACAAACCAAACAAAATCCCCCGCCGAAAGGCAGGGGATTTGTTCAATTACCTACAGAACCAGAATTCAGAATTACCCGAATTTCCCGGCCGTCGAGGCAATTACAAAGGCCGCGTAAGTGAAGACAAAGCCAACTGCAAAGTGAGCTAAACCAACTACGCGAGCTTGCACAATTGACAGAGCCACTGGCTTATCCTTCCAGCGAACCAAGTTCGCCAAAGGAGTGCGCTCGTGAGCCCAAACAATCGTCTCGATCAACTCTTGCCAATAACCACGCCAAGAGATCAAGAACATGAAACCAGTTGCCCAAACCAAGTGTCCGAATAAGAACATCCAGGCCCAAACAGACAAGTTATTCGTTCCAAACGGGTTGTAACCGTTGATCAACTGAGAGGAATACAGCCAGAGGTAATCGCGGAACCAGCCCATCAGGTAGGTAGAAGACTCATTGAACTGAGCCACATTACCTTGCCAGATGCCTAAGTGTTTCCAGTGGAAGTAGAAAGTCACCCACGCGATCGTATTCAGCATCCAGAACGCCGCTAGATAGAAAGAATCCCATCCAGAGATGTCGCAAGTACCGCCACGACCGGGGCCGTCGCAAGGGAAAGCATAGCCGAAATCTTTCTTATCCGGCATCAACTTAGAACCGCGAGCGTCCAGAGCGCCCTTGACCAAGATCAAGGTGGTGGTGTGCAAGCCAAGTGCGATCGCATGGTGAACCAAGAAATCGCCAGGGCCGATGGCCAAGAACAGAGAGTTGGTACCGCTATTGATTGCATCTAGCCAGCCAGGTAGCCATACGTTACCGTAGTTAGGCCAAGCTGTAGAAGCAATGCTGTCAGAGTTAGACAGCAGCAAGTCCATACCGTAGAGAGCCTTACCGTGAGAAGCTTGAATGAACTGAGCAAATACTGGCTCAATTAAAATTTGCTTCTCAGGAGTGCCAAAAGCAACAACTACGTCGTTGTGAACGTACAGACCGAGAGTGTGGAAGCCCAAGAATAGTGACACCCAGCTCAAGTGGGAAATAATCGCTTCCTTGTGTTGCAACACGCGGTAAAGCACGTTGCCCTTGTTTTGTTCGGGATCGTAATCCCGCACCATGAAGATCGCACCGTGAGCAAAAGCCCCCAGCATGATGAATCCAGCAATGTACTGGTGGTGCGTGTACAGCGCCGCCTGAGTGGTGTAATCCCTAGCTATGAAAGCGTAAGGAGGCAGCGAGTACATATGCTGCGCTACGAGGGAAGTAATTACCCCTAGAGCAGCCAAGTGCCAGCCTAACTGGAAGTGCAGAGAGTTGTTGTAGGTCTCATAAATGCCTTGGTGAGGCATATTGAAAGGGCCTTCAACTTTCTTACCAAAGAAATCTTTGGAATCGCACATTTCTTTGATGCTGTGACCGATACCGAAGTTCGTCCGGTACATATGACCAGCAACAATGAACAGAACTGCGATCGCCAAGTGGTGGTGAGCAATGTCAGTCAGCCACAACGATTCAGTCTGAGGGTGGAAACCACCCAAGAAAGTCAGAATTGCAGTTCCAGAACCTTGTGCAGTACCGAAGACATGACCCGCAGTGTCAGGGTTTTCGGCGTAAACGCCCCAGTTACCCGTAAAGAACGGAGCCAAGCCAGCGGGGTGAGGCAGCGTAGACAGGAAGTTATCCCAGCCAACGTGCTGACCGCGAGATTCAGGAATAGCGACGTGAACCAAGTGACCCGTCCAGGCCAAAGAGCTGACACCGAACAAACCAGCCAAGTGGTGGTTGAGGCGAGATTCAGCATTCTTAAACCAAGACAAGCTGGGGCGGAATTTGGGTTGAAGGTGCAGCCAACCTGCAAACAACAACACAGCAGACAGCACCAACAGGAAGATAGCTCCTTGATACAAGTCAGCGTTTGTCCGCATCCCTTGGGTGTACCACCAGTGGTACACCCCAGAGTAAGCAATATTCACCGGATTAGAAGCACCGGCTTGGGTGAAAGCATCTACTGCCGGAGCACCGAATTGCGGGTCCCAAATCGCGTGAGCGATCGGGCGGACATTTAGAGGGTCTTTAATCCACTGTTCAAAGTTACCTTGCCACGCTACGTGGAACAGGTTGCCGGAAGTCCAGAGGAAAATGATCGCTAGGTGGCCGAAGTGGGAGGCAAAAATCTTTTGGTAAAGATTTTCCTCGGTCATGCCGTCGTGGCTTTCAAAGTCGTGGGCTGTCGCAATCCCGTACCAGATCCGACGAGTAGTTGGATCTTGAGCAAGGTCTTGGCTAAATTTTGGAAATTTTGTTGCCATAAGCCTTGATTAATGCTGAATCCTGAAGGTTGAATGGATTCGGGTGCGGATTTTGGATTCTAGATTTTGCGAATGATCCAAAATTCCAGAATCCAAAATCTAGGGGGTAGTTTAGCCTACCGAAATAATTCGAGCTAGGAAGAATGCCCACGTAGTGACAATTCCTCCCAAGAGGTAGTGAGCTACCCCCACAGCGCGACCCTGAGTAATGCTCAGAGCGCGGGGCTGAATCGACGGAGCTACCTTTAGCTTATTATGAGCCCAAACAATGGACTCAATCAATTCTTGCCAGTAGCCGCGACCGCTGAACAGGAACATCAGACTAAAAGCGAAGACGAAGTGACCGCCCAAGAACAGCAAGCCGTAAGCAGACAGCGCTGAACCGTAGGACTGAATCACCTGGGCTGCTTGTGCCCAGAGGAAATCACGCAGCCAGCCATTGATCGTGATTGCACTTTGTGCAAAGTTGCCGCCGGTGATATGAGAAATTGTACCGTCTGGCGCTACAGTTCCCCAAACATCTGACTGCATCTTCCAACTAAAGTGGAAAATCACGATTGACAAGCTGTTGTACATCCAGAACAGACCCAGGAAGACGTGATCCCAGCCAGATACCTGACAGGTGCCGCCACGACCAGGGCCATCGCAAGGGAACCGGAAGCCTAAACTGGCTTTGTCGGGAACCAAGCGAGAGCTACGGGCGAACAGCACGCCCTTAAGCAGGATCAGAACAGTAACGTGGATGGTGAAAGCATGGATGTGGTGGATCAAGAAGTCCGCCGTACCCAGTGCGATCGGCATCATTGCTACTTTGCCGCCCACTGCTACTACCCCACCACCGAAAGCGTGACTAACGATTTCTTGGGCATTAGGGGCAGTATTGCCGGGAGCTAAGGTGTGAATACGTTGTATCCACTGAGCAAATACTGGCTGCAATTGAATCCCAGTATCCGAGAACATATCTTGAGGACGACCGAAAGCCCGCATTGTATCGTTGTGTACGTACAGACCGAAGCTGTGGAAGCCCAAGAAGATACAAACCCAGTTCAGGTGGGAAATAATCGCATCGCGGTGACGAATCACGCGATCCAGCAGGTTGTTCACGTGCTGGGTAGGAGTGTAGTCCCGCACCATGAAGATTGCCGCGTGAGCCGCAGCTCCAACAATCAGGAATCCGCCAATCCACATATGGTGGGTGAACAAAGATAGCTGAGTTGGGTAGTCAGTAGCAATGTACGGATACGGAGGCATCGAGTACATATGCTGGGCGACGATGATGCTCAAAGAGCCCATCCAAGCCAAGTTCCAAGACAGTTGGCAATGCCAAGACTGGGTGAAGATTTCGTACATCCCTTTGTGGCCTTCGCCAGTAAAGGGACCTTTGTGAGCTTCTAGAACTTCTTTAAAGCTGTGGCCGATGCCCCAGTTAGTCCGGTAGAAGTGACCTGCGACGATGAACAACACTGCCAGAGCTAAGTGGTGGTGAGCTGTATCAGTCAGCCACAGACCGCCGGTAGTTGGGTTCAGACCGCCTTTGAAAGTCAGGAAGTCACTGTACGCTCCCCAGTTCAGCGTGAAAAATGGGGTTAGACCCTTAGCAAAGCTGGGGTAAAGATCTGCCATCAAGCTGGGGTTTAAAATCCACTCATGCGGCAGTGGAATGTCCCCAACTGTAGCGATTGTTTTCCCGCCGATGGTCAGAGGTTGACCAGCGTCGATCGCATCTAAGCAAGCGTTGATCGGTAGGGAAACGTGGATCTGCTGACCCGCATAACCCAAGCAACCACAACCAAGTAAACCTGCCAAGTGGTGGTTCATCATCGACTCCACATTCTGGAACCATTCCAGTTTGGGAGCTCTAACGTGATAGTGGAACCAACCTGCGAACAGCATTAAGGCTGCCATGACTAAAGCGCCAATGGCCGTGCAGTATAGCTGGTAAGAGTTTGTGATACCGTTAGCCCGCCACAGTTGGAACAGACCAGAGGTGATCTGAATCCCGTGGAAGCCGCCGCCTACATCCCCATTTAAAATTTCTTGACCGAAAATTGGCCAAACCACTTGAGCGCTAGGCTTGATGCCTGTAGGGTTCGTTAACCAAGCTTCGTAATTGGAAAACTTTGCGCCATGAAAGTACGCTCCGCTTAACCAGACGAAGATCACGGCTAAGTGGCCGAAGTGAGCGCTAAAAATTTTGCGTGAAACGTCTTCTAAGTCGCTGGTATGACTGTCAAAGTCGTGAGCGTTAGCGTGCAGGTTCCAAATCCAGGTGGTGGTTTTGGGTCCCTTGGCTAGGGTGCGGTCGAAATGTCCCGGCTTAGACCACTTCTCGAAGGAAGTAGGTACTGGGTTGTTATCGACTGTCACTTTTACCTTTGCCTCTCGCTCTGGAGGACTAATTGTCATGCAGACTCTCCTCTCAATAAGACAAGGAACGAGAATTGATACTCCTCTCTCTGCTAGTGGCAGTTCAACCGCTTCGTTCGAGGGAGTTGATTATGAATTATAGACTCCCACATCTTCTGCATTGCGTGTGTTAACAATTATTAAAAAACCCTAAACCGTTCACCCTTCAAAGATTCTAGTTCCACAGTAATCAGAAAAAGTCAAGGGGTAATGCCATTAACTTTACAAAACTAAAAGATCGGGATCGGAACAGAAGTGGGGGCTGGGGAGAGACTTAGAGTTATAGAGTTATAGGTTATGAGCTATAAGTTATAAATTATGAAAAGATTATTGAACTCAACATTTAACCGTTAACTAATTCATAACTATCTTTCCTCTTCACCCTTTTCAGCTATAGTTCCCTTATGCACAGGTTCTAGGAGAATGGCTGCGTGTTTGGCATCAATTGTTGGTGGATGGCTACGCGAAGGCTGCTGGCATCTTTGACGGCAGCGGTTTTAGTATTGAGTCTGGTTGGTTGCGGCGATCGCATTTCAGAATTGCCCAAATCGATCCCCAATCGTGCTTGGGTGGCAAGCAAGGCTCAGAAAATTTCAGAGGTTTCTCCCCCAGAAGCCCTTCAACAACTGCGTCAGACCCTCGAAATTTACCAGCCTCAAGTAAAAATATTGAGTCCGAGGCAAGATGAATTTCTCAAGGATAATACTGTTACAGTCAGATTCCAAGTTCAAGACTTGCCTATTTTCAAAGATGCTGACCTGGGTTTGGGCCCCCACCTGGAAGTCTTTCTAGATAACCAACCTTACAAAGAGATTTACAACAGTACCCAACCATTAGTTCTCTCCGATTTAGAACCTGGAACCCACACCCTACGAGCCTTCGCCGTCCGTCCTTGGGGCGAGAGCTTTAAAAATGAAGGCGCTTACGCTCAAACCACTTTTCATCTGTTCACCAAAACCCAAGACAATAATCCAGATCGAGCTTTGCCTCTGTTAACTTATAGCCAACCTCAAGGAAGCTATGGGGCGGAGCCAATTGGATTAGATTTCTACCTCACTAATGCTCCCCTACATTTAGTAGCCCAAGAAAATTCTCAAGATGAAATAGTTGACTGGAAGATTCGGGTTACAATCAACGGCGAAAGTTTCCTCACAGATGAGTGGCAAGCTATCTATCTTAAAGGCTTTACACCCGGAAAAAATTGGGTGCAAGTCGAATTTCTAGACGAAGAGGGAAACCCGGTTGAAAACGCCTTTAATAATACAGTTAGGGTAATTACCTATGAACCTTCAGGTCAAGATACCCTTTCTAAGTTAGTGCGAGGCGAACTAACTGCTGCTGATGTTGGTACGATCGTCGATCCCCATTACACAGCTAAAATACCAGAGCCAAAGCCAGAACCTATTGTTCCTAAACCAGAACCAACCCCGGAACCAACCCCGGAACCAACGCCAGAACCTGTTATTACTCCCATACCGACGCTGCCAGAGATAATAGATAAAGCACCGATACCAGAAGTGCGATCGCCTGGAGAATCCCAGGATGCGGCTAAGCTTGTACCTGAACCGCAAGAAGTTACCCCAAAAACTGCTGCTGAGACTCCAAGGGAATCGCCTGTTGTACCGAAGGCGATCGCACCACCTGCTGAAACCTTAATAGTACCGGAACAAACGGTTTCAGGGTCAGAAACTACGCCATCACCTCATAATTCTGTAGAAGCTGGAAGTTAATCAGAGTTGGTGGGTTTTAGGGAGCGACTACAGTCACTACTAAAGCGCGATCGCACTGTCATGTTTGTAGTCCCTAGAAATAGCTGTACTTGCTAATCTATGCCTTTGTTCACTTTGCTTCCTGTGTAATCCCATCTAATGACATCGGCTGTACAGATGTTGTGCTAGCAACTCTGCTAAAGAAATCCCTAATTAGTTGGATGGCATCAGCCCTTTTAAACAGTTAAGCTCCGCAGAATAATTATCTCTGCGGGGTTTACTTTTAGAGGGATAATTATACCAACCGCCAAAACCATTAGGACATTCTTAATTTCTGAAACCCTAACTATTCTATTTTCTTTCTCTTGCCTTCTTTCCCTAGCCCCTAGCCCAGCCCCTAACTAGGGCTTGCTGAATCAGTGCCTGGAGGTGATGCAGTCTGGGTGATGCGATCGCGGATCGAGAGTATGGTGCAAGAAAAACAGGTAAAATAGGTCAAAACCTTTGCATCACCATTTGCGATCGTGTACAGAAAATTTGAGCTTGCTCCCCTCCCACCCTTGGACTTTGAACTAGCCAACGGCTCCAAATTGTCAACAGACAACCGTTGGGTAAAAATGGCCGAACTAATCCCTTGGTTAGAATTTGAATCAGATTATGCTGAAAAGTTCCCCACCGAAATGGGGGCACCCGCCAAATCATTTAGGATGGCATTAGGAGCATTAATTATCAAAGAAAAACTCGGAATCAGCGACATAGAAACAGTAGAACAAATCCGAGAAAACCCATACCTACAATACTTTATAGGTCAATCAATCTACAGTAATGAACCCCCATTTGACCCATCACTATTAGTCCACTTTCGGCAGCGAATCAGTGCGAATTTAATCAAGAAAGTGAACGAACGAATGGTGGAAAAAATGCGCGAAACCACCCGAAAACCGCCCGAAAAAAAAAAGGATTCGGACGCAAAAAATGAATCAACCAATCAAGGAAAATTAATCATAGATGCGACCTGTGCGCCAGCAGACATTAGCTATCCCACCGACTTAGGACTATTAAACAAGGCCATAGTTCATACCGAAAAAATCATCGACATTCTCTATAAGTCCCTCAAAGGAAAAATTAATAAAAAACCCAGAAC
>NZ_JAQMUA010000449.1:0-2624 GCF_028330895.1 Kamptonema animale CS-326
GCCCTCTGGGCGGTCAAGAAACCGCCCAGAGGGCGGCGTTACAAGCATTTTTAGTTAAGTCTTTAACTTAAAACTCAAAACTCCAAACTCAAAACTTTTTAGCCAACCTCCCCAGGTTCTACAATGCGCTGGAACAGGTAGCCAGTACCGCGTGCGGTTAAAATTAACTCAGGATTGCTAGGATCGTCTTCTAACTTTGCCCTTAGCCGCGAGATGTGAACGTCCACAACGCGGGTGTCTACGTGACGCTCAGGCGTATATCCCCAAACTTCCTGCAAAATTTCCGATCGCGAAAAAGGCTCTCCAGAGCGGCTTACTAATAGCTCTAAAAGGCTAAACTCCATCCCCGTCAGCCGAATGCGTTCGTCCCCTTTGTAAACTTGTCGCTTATTGGTATCAATTCTGATATTGGTGACATGAATAACGCCGGAACTAGGAATACCCGAAGCACCATTTTTGTCAACTCTCCGCAGTACCGAACGGATGCGGGCTTCTAATTCCTTGGGAGAAAAAGGCTTGACAACGTAATCATCCGCCCCCAATTCTAAACCCGTGATGCGATCGGCAACATCCCCCAAAGCCGTCAGCATGATAATCGGCACGTCTGACTCCTTCCGCAACTCCTGACAAACGCCGTAACCATCTAGCTTTGGCATCATTACATCCAGCACCACAAGGTCAGGATCGGTATTGCGAAAGGTATCTAGGGCTTCTTCGCCGTCAGCAGCAGTGACGACATCGTAGCCGATCATCGACAGGCGAGTTTCCAGAATGCGGCGGATACTGGCTTCGTCATCGACTACTAGAATTTTTTCCTTATGGTTTTCCAAATTCCCCAACACTCCTTAAGTTACATTACTGATAAGTTAATTTTTTGTACCCTATCATTAAGACACAAACTCTTTTAATCACTTGTGTTCGGCCTGAAAGCCTTGTTATTGCTCTTATTCAGGCTTTTTCAAATGTTAAGGTTACTATATATTGTAAACAATGCCAAAGCCTCGAACACAATATGTTTGTCGGGAATGCGGCTACGAGTCGCCCCAATACTTCGGCAGGTGTCCTAGCTGTCAGAATTGGGACTCTTTTGATGAACAGCTAGAGATTATTCCCACAACTCCAGCGGGCAGAGTGGGTTTGACTGGCGTAACCACTAGGGAAACGGGCAACTTAACACCAGATAAGTCTTCTGGTCAGCCGAGAGCATCTTTCAAATTATCACAGATTGCTGACCAATCACAGTCGCGTTGGCCTTCTGGTTATGCGGAACTGGATCGAGTTTTGGGAGGGGGGATTGTTCCGGGTTCTTTGGTGTTGATTGGGGGGGAACCGGGGATTGGGAAATCAACGCTGTTATTACAGGTGGCGAATCAACTGTCGCGCAAGGATCGGATTCTGTATGTAAGTGCGGAGGAGTCGGGTCAGCAGGTGAAGTTGCGATCGCAGCGTTTGGGTGTTGCTACTCCGGTAAATTTATCTGCCAATGGACAAAGTGCTAATGGTAGTGGGGAAAAGGCGAAGAATTCGGGCGATCGCGAAATAGACAATTCAGCGGAGAATTTTTACTTACTCCCGGAAACTGATTTAGAGGTGATTTTGCGAGAGTTGGAATCGCTGAAACCGAATTTAGCAGTAATTGATAGTATCCAGACGGTTTATTTTGCTAGTTTAACATCGGCTCCGGGTTCGGTGGCGCAGGTGCGAGAATGTACTTCTGCCTTGATGCAGGTGGCGAAGCGGGCAAATATTACTTTATTTATTGTCGGTCATGTGACAAAAGATGGGGGCTTAGCGGGGCCGAGGGTTTTAGAGCATTTGGTCGATACTGTACTGTATTTTGAGGGCGATCGCTTTGCTTCCCACCGATTGTTACGTTCTATGAAAAACCGCTTTGGTGCAACTCACGAAATCGGTGTTTTTGAAATGATCGCTAATGGGTTGCGAGAAGTCGATAACCCGTCGGAGTTATTTTTGGGCAACCGAGATGAGTTTTCTCCGGGTACATCGACGACGGTTGCTTGTGAGGGTACTCGCCCAATTGTAGTAGAAATTCAAGCTTTAGTTAGTCCTGCAAGTTTTGGTTCGCCGCGCCGCGCCACTACGGGGGTAGATAATGCGAGATTGCAGCAAATTCTAGCTGTTTTGGAGAAGAGAGTCGGGATTCCGCTATCTAAATTAGATACGATTGTGGCAACTGTGGGCGGGTTGAAGGTGGAGGAACCTGCTGCGGATTTGGGAGTTGCGATCGCAGTGGTGGCTAGTTTTCGCGATCGCGTGGTAGATGCGCGGACTGTGTTATTAGGAGAAGTAGGTTTAGGCGGGCAAGTGCGGCCAGTTTCGCAACTAGAATTAAGGCTAAGGGAGGCCGCAAAGTTGGGATTTAAGCGGGCGATTATTCCTCACAATCAAACGCCACCAGATTTGGGGATGCAAATTATTCCAGTGGCGAAGGTGATTGATGCAATTATTGCCGCAATTCCTGCTACTCCCCGTCAATTGGAGTCGGATGATGATAGTTAACGGTTAACGGTTAACGGTTAACGGTTAACTGTTAACTGTTAACTGTTAACTGTTGAATAGTGGATGTTAATAAACTTAGGAGTTACGCAGTAACGCCGCCATCC
>NZ_JAQMUA010000450.1:0-29917 GCF_028330895.1 Kamptonema animale CS-326
GACTAAGCGATTGCTTCGCTTCGCTCGCAATGACAATAAAGGGGGTAGTAAAGCCGGATTTGGTATAAATTCCCAGCCCCCTCTCCTCTCGGTAGAGAAACCAAGAAACAAAAAAATTCCTAATTATTTCTTTTTCCTTCTTCTATACTTTTCCAAACTCTGTTAAGAACCGGAAAGCACTTAAAATGTGACTGGCACAAACATAAGGTGAAGTATCATAAAAAGCGTTCCAGGCCGCCGCTTTATCCTCATCATATTTCTCTACCCTTTCGGGATGTTGGTCTAACCAGCTAAGCCGCACTGCATGACCAATTAATACATCCAAAACGATATACTCTTCAATTTGTAACTCCGCGTTCCGCTGAACAATCGCCGCCAATTCCATCAAGGCTTCAATATTAACTTGTCGGTACTCCGGCGCACCAATTTTATTCAATAAATGCTCGACTTGTAGAGCAAAATTCTTCTCACCCGGAGTCATTTCTGCTAAAATTGGTTCGCTATCTAGGCGATTTCTCCGCTCCAATTTATCACCAATTACCAAACCCTTACAATGCCGCAATAACTCCCAAACATTGGGGTAAAAATCTTTGGGTACGCGATTAACTGCACCTGACATTTGCCGCTGTCGTCGCCACCCGCCTAAGTTAGTTTCTGGTGACTGCAAAGTTGGTAAGACCACCCATTCAATATCTTTTTCCGGTTGTTTGACGTGCAAAGATTCTTGCTGTCTGAGCACTTGATTCATACCTTCATAGCCTGTTAATACTTGCCGCAAGCGAGTTTTAATTTCAAAGGGACTTAACTGCATTAAATGTTCGTAAGCTTCATTCTGCGTAATCCCCAAATCGCGAGCTAATTCGGTAGCAATCAGCAAGATAAAATAGCTAACTCTCAGTGTTAACAAGCCTTTAAATAACAGTGGTTCAGCTTTAATTAGCAAACCAAAGTAAATCAGAATTTCTTGAGTAAGAACCCGGTCGCGAATATCTTCCCCACAGAAATGTCGAATTTTCTCCATGATTTCTGTGTAAGAACGCGGCCGCAAAATTACAGAATCTTCACTGTAAGCTTTTCCGACTGTCACATACTTACCACGCACTAAAATATCAGTAACTGCATCTGATAGGCTAATATCAACTTTATTCAGCAAACCGGCCGCATGACGGACTACGGCCCAATATATTTTTGATTGAGAATCGCTGCTAGCTTTAAGATAAACTTCATTCAGCAAATCTGCCACTGTCACGGCTTCTCCGGGCCCACCGAATCCAGTATTAAAATTCAGTCCTTTGAGGCGAACTAAGGTATGCAATAGCTCAACTTGTTCGTACAAATTCTCGGAACCGCGCAAACTGGTAAGCAATAATTTTGTATTTGTTTCGCACTCTAACTTAAATTCTTGCGTGTGACTTAATGGCCCAGTCTTATCGGGATTATAACCTAAGTGATACCTCACGGGAAATGCACCTTTAACTGGAGACTGGGAAAATCCAAAATCGTGTAGAAAATCAATTCTCTCAACACCAGCAGTCAGGATTAACTGATTGATTTGACCCAATTTTACGGCGGTATATTTGCAGTGTCCGTCACGGAGTTCTTTCATCAACTCTAACAGTGCTTCTCTACCAGTTTCTAGCATTGTATGAGTCAGCATCAGCGTTACTAGAGGACGACCTAATTGATACCAATGACGGTTAATATAAGCCAATTCGCTCTTGATCTCAGCTACTAAAAAATGATAGTCAAGAGTGAGGTAAAATTCTTGTTGATCTAAAAATGAAGGCAGAAAAACAATCGTTTCTCCCCGAATCCTAAATACTCTGGAAGTTGTCAAAGTCCGCAATCTTCGCACGGGTCTACCTGTTAAACCTAATTGATCGTTGCGACCAATTTGTGTATAAATAGCAGATAGTTCTTTGGCTTGGCGTATCTGTATTGGTTCTACTTGTTTTGGGGTCTGGGTGGCGATACCATGAGCAGCTAATTCTGCTTGCAAATCTTCATCTTCTGCTAATAACGCAATTTGTACTAAAGGCTCTCGATGATGACGAATAGATAAATGTCGTCCTAGTGGGTCAATATCGCCAATAGCGACTAATTCTTCGTCTAATAACTGAGCAAGAAAATATAAACTTTGGGCCCAAACGAGAGGGATATTCTCATTTGGTAAGCGTTTTTGACTATGAGGATTTGATTTTTCTGCTTCAATACTTTCGGCTGGGACATAATACAATTCTGGGAGTAAGCCGTAACCATCCCGTTCTATAATTAAAGATTCTAAAATTTCTTTATATTCTTTAACTTGTTGCTGGTTTCTATGAAATATACCATCAAGTAACAAATAGGTAAAAAATAAAGGCCATTCACATTCAATATGCTCAAATTGCTTGAGTTCTTTAGGTTCGTAGTGGAGGCGTTCGCTATCTTCTAAAACTGTTTGGTGTCCGTCTCTGAGAAAGCGTTTGCAACCGTATTTTCCTTGGAGTTTGCCGATTATTTTGTTTTTTGTCCGCTCGATTAATTCCCGATCTTCAACTGCAAAGGCGGGAAAACTAATTACGCTCAACAAAGCTGCATCTACTTCTTTTGAACTAGATTCTCTTGGTAAAAGGGATTCCAATGTCACTCGCGTTCTGGCAATTTCATCTGGCAAAACGTGAATTACTGAGGCTTGAGAACCGTTAACTCCGAATAAATCTAAGCCGTTCATGGCTTCTAAAGCTGCTTTTGCCATACCTACGGAACTGGCGTTTAATTCTGCACTGCCATGATTGATTTTATTTCCTCGCTCCCAAATTCCGTAGTCGGGAGTGCGATAGGCTCTGCCAATATAATAGACTAAGTTTTGCACAAAGTTAACTTCATCAATTGTAAAAATAATGTGCAAGCCTGAAGCAGTCATTTGTGCTAAGATTAATAGAAATAAGGAGGTAGCATCTAATTGTAAATGTCCCCAAGCGTCATCACCGACGACAATATCTCCAGTCTGAGTATTATACTTAGCGTGTAGGGCATTTAGTGGCAATTGAGTATTTTTAAAGTTTTCTACTTTATGAGCTTGTCGCATCATGGCGAAGAGTAATCCTCGCATTAGTTTGACGACACTATGTTCTAGCTCAAATGTTCTACCTTGGTCGTCATCAAGTTTGCGGTAAGCTAAAGCTAAACCCCAGACGGCGAGAATGCTGTAAACATTATCTCGCACCCAAGCATC
The DNA here is from genome assembly GCF_028330895.1 of Kamptonema animale CS-326. Classification (NCBI taxonomy): domain Bacteria; kingdom Bacillati; phylum Cyanobacteriota; class Cyanophyceae; order Oscillatoriales; family Microcoleaceae; genus Kamptonema; species Kamptonema animale. Next base: position 3,218 of record NZ_JAQMUA010000450.1, read on the forward strand.
GGTATAGTCGCCGTGAGCGTTAATTGCTGTGCTGGCTGGTAGTAAACCCGCGATCGGGTTTTGACGTTTGAGGATGACGGTTTTGATTTGGTGATAGTAGCTATCTAACCTTTCTCGCCGTTTTGCTATTGCGATCGCCATCTTGTGGTTCCTTTTTATTGATTCCTGCCTAGTTGTGGTCAATAGTTCTTAAATATAAAGACACTATTTTTTTATCCACTCAAAACCTTGTTTAAGGGTTTAACATAAATGGAATCTTTTTTACAGTAACTTTGATAACATAAGGAGGGTGTTAAATGCAGAAGTGGAAATTATCTGATTTTGCCGTTTCCCCTCCTCCGACTTCCGCTAAACTGTACTCAGCCCCAACATGGCACGGAGGGTAAAAGTTACAAACATAAATGCGGCGATGATGAAACTAATGAGAGCGATCGCACTCACGGGGTTCTTCAGCAGCGGCCTCAGTTGCTCAAACAGGAAAAAGAAGATTCCCAGAGTGATCGTGATGAAGTAGCGGGGATAGCGAGAGATATTCTCAAAAAATTCTTGCATTGTTTTAGTTGGTTATATTTACACTTTCATCTTTAACTGGTATCACTTTGAGGTCAAAATGTCAATTTCCACTCAATCTCAAGTTTTGCCGCGTCCGTTTCTTAAATGGGCGGGGGGTAAAAGTAGGCTGATTCCGCAATATTTACCTTATTTTCCTAAGAAGTTTACGAATTATTATGAGCCTTTTTTGGGTGGTGGTGCTGTGTTTTTTCATTTGCAACCTAAATCGGCAGTTTTAACGGATATTAATGCTAATTTGATTAATACTTATTGCTGCGTTCGAGATCGGGTTGAGGAGCTAATTACCTATTTAAATAAACATGAATTAAGGCATAATAAAGAGTATTATTATGATGTGCGATCTTATCCGGGAGGAACTGAGATAGAAAGGGCGGCGCGGTTGATTTATCTTAACAAGACTTGCTTTAATGGCTTATATCGAGAAAACTCGAAAGGTGAGTTTAATGTGCCGATGGGTAAATATAAAAATCCAACGATTTGTAATGCCGATTTACTTCGTTCAGTATCAGTTGTGTTAAAATCAGTGACTATTGAACAAAGGCATTTTGAGGATGTGTTGAAGTATGCTCATAGTGCGGAAGACTTTGTTTATTTCGATCCGCCCTATTTTCCAATTAATGATACTAGCTATTTTACCTCTTATAGTCGGGATTCTTTTACTCAGGACGATCAAGTTAGGTTGAGAGATGTTTTTGCAGAACTTGCTAATCGAGGGGTAAAAGTGTTGTTATCTAATTCTGATTGTAAGTTTATTCGAGAATTGTATAGTGGATTTAAAATCAAGCCTATATTAGCAGCAAGGGCGATTAATTCTAAGGCTAAGCTTCGGGGAAAAGTTGCTGAAGTTTTAATTAGTTTATAATTAAATATTAAAGTAGTTTTTTATGTAGTAGGCGATTACAGTACAAAATGGTGTGTATTTACCTTCTGCATCCGGTTGAACATAACTTTGAGCTAATATTTGTATGTCTTCAATTGTCAGATCGTCCATAGCTTGCAATATTCCATCTATTGCTTGAATTCGCATATTCTTTAGCTTATCAATGTTGAGTCCAAGTTTGTCAATAGTTGTTAAAGCAGAGTCTTGTTTTCCGGGTTCATTAGTTGGCAAAATCTCTCCCGAACCAGAATATCTAAAAAAATTCGCACAACCGGAATCTAAAGGTGAAACTAGCTTTTCATCGTACCACTCATCTTTTTTAACTCCACAGTGTTGAGGTTCTTTAGGTTCTCTTTCTCTTTGACAGGAAGCTAACAGATTTTGGTAATTTAGTGCTTCTTCGGGATAGGTTTTGCGAGGCTTTAAATGTTCGATATGGCTTTTTTGTTTGCTGATTTCCATTCCGCAGTAGCAACAAATAAAACCCTGTTCTTGCAGTAATGATTCATGCAGATTTGATTTTTGTGGTGCTTGAAAGTTATCCCAGTTAGGTTTCCAGTCATCGCTTTCTAGAGCTTTCCAATCTGTAAAATCTTTTGGTTCCTCACCCTTTTTAATATACTTCATCGGTTAAGAATTTCCTTCCGTCTCATCAATATATCTGCTCTGACAAACTCTGACTCATCCTCGCCAATTTCATCTTCTATCTGTTGGCGTAATTCCTTCGCAGCATCAAGATTTCCCGCGTCTATCAGTCTAAAAAGTTGGCGAAGATTATCCTTGATTTCTTGCGGCCTTTCTGGGACACCCATCACGTCTTCAAGGATACGATTGCTATCTCTACCAAAAGAACTTTCTGGCTGTTTAGCGACTATTCCTTCAGGTGTTGCCTCTAAAATGTAGATACCATCAGGTTTAATTTGACTTATGACTTGAGGTGAATGAGTAGTAATAATAAATTGGCAATTAGGAAATGTTCTAGTTAAAGCCGGAATAATTTCCCGTTGCCATTTGGGGTGCAGATGTAATTCGATTTCATCAATCAAAACAACGGCACTGCCTTCAAGTGGATTTTCTAAACTTGGGTTAGCAATTGCTAAACGTCTTGCTAAATCCCCCACCATTGCCAGCAAGCATTTCTCACCGTCAGATAGTTGATTTACGATCAGTTCTTGACCTTGTTTTTTTACAGTCATTCTTAGAGGATTTCGCCTAACCCTTAAATTGGAAAAACCTACTATTAATGAATAGATAGATTGTCTTACTGCTTCTAGGTCTCTGTTACGATGATTGTGGTTATCCCGTATTTCTTCATTCTCCACATCTTCCAAAGCTCTAAACCATTGAAAGAAGCTCTCGAAGCCAATTTGTATTCCATCTAAAGCTTCCTCGTAGGCATCTATCTGCTTAAATGAATATTCCTCGTCAATCTCCAAATGAGTCTCAAGAACAGCACGAATAGTTGGGTAGTAAACTGCTAGTGGAATATTGGCTTGAGAACTATTTTCCCACTGATGACGTATGTTTTGGACAACTTCTTTTAGCTGTGCAAACTTTTGATGTTTTTTCTCATTATCTTTTCTACCCCCGAAGACTTCTTGTGAGTCCTCTAATTCAATACTCTCATTATCATTATTTGTTACAGACCATGAAACTTTTTGCGAGTCCTCTAATTCAATGGTAATTTCATTCTCTGTCTCGTCCCCTCCATTTTTGATATCCTCCTCGATAAAAAAATGCCCTATAATACTACGTTTGTTTCTATCACGCCACCTAACATTTTTAGAACCTGCTTGAATTGGATATAGCAACCGAGACAAAAGAATCGCGATACAGTCCAAAATACTAGATTTACCCACGCCATTGTTCCCAATAATTACTATTGGCTCGTTAGTGTTAAATTCCAATGTCAGATTGTCTATTCCTCGAAAGGAGTTGATCATCAATCGTTTAACTTTCATACTTTTACCTAAACTGCTTTCAACATAATCACACCCCGGTCAAAAACCCGATCATCCGTCCCAATCCCACTCACAAATATTCTATCATCATAAACATCAAAGGCTGCAAAACTCAGCCGCGAAGCCGAATATGCCGTCCATGGAGAACGCCCCACCTCACGAGTACCACCGCCACCGCCGCATATTAAATAAGTCGTTCCATTAATCGAACGAGTCCTTTCATAATCATGTTCATGGCCGTTAATATAAACTTGCACTCCATACTTTTGAAAAAGCGGCGTTAACGTTTCAATAAAAGGTTTATTTACGCCATAAAGCCCAGATGAATAAATCTGGTGATGACCAAATACTATTTTCCAAGGTGCATCACTTTGACTCAATTCTTTATTCAGCCAAATTAGCTGATTTTTCCAATCTGCATTACTATTAGTATCTAAGGCGAAAAACTGTACTTTCCCACGCCGAAAAGTATAGTAACGTCCTTGCATATTAAAGCCGGGATATTTAACTTCAAAGTCACCATTAGCCGTGCGAATGTCGTGATTTCCTAGACAAGCGTAAAACTTAACGTTCTGCTGCAATAAATCTTGATATGGCTTCTCAAATACGGCGTTAATTTTCTCAATTTCGCCGTTATTATAAATATTATCACCGGCGAGAATTGCCAATTTAAAAGGATTTTGTTGATGATAGCGCGTCATCGCTCTGGCTACCCGATACTGACCTTCAGCACCAGTACCTGTGTCTGCGACTGAGATAAAACGCAAAATCGGCGGGGTGGTGGGTAACTGCGCGATCGCACCTTCTCCCTCCAAACTAGCAGCGGGACTAGCACCCTCAACAATTTGAGCCTTAAGTATTTTCCACAGTCCCGTGACACTTAATGCGCTCAGGCCACTTAAAATTAAAAATTGACGGCGTTTGATACTCATGTTGATTTAGTTAAAAGTTATTCCAATGATAAATTAGGGCTGAGAGTATAGCTCAGGTAAAAATCTATCGCGTTTAAGCATATTTATACCGCCAGGAGGTAAAGAAAATGTCAGAAGACCAACCACAACAGCCACAGCCCGAACAACCTCAGCCACAGGTACAGCCGATCGCCACTTCTCAAAACGCGGCTAAAACTCCCCAGGATACCCCAAAACTCGATCGCAGCCTGTTGGACAAACTCACTTCCGCTTGGCTGACTGTAGTCCAGTTGGTGCGATCGCTTCTACCCGCCTCGATCGATCAAAAGCTGTCCGATACAGTTTTAAGCAGCGCGATCGCAGCAACTTTGATCGTCGCGATCGGTACAACACTAACCCTGCTACCTGGAAAATCACCTGAAGTAGTAGTTATCCCCTCTTCAGAATCCCCGAAAATAGTAGTTATCCCATCCCCAGAATCCTCGGAAATAGTAGTTATCCCCTCTTCAGAATCCACAGAAATAGTAGTTGTCCCATCTCCAGAAACAACCGCCACAAATTTACCCGACCTGGTAGCGCCTGAAGAAACAAAACCCGTAGAAATTACTCCCCCATCGCCTCCAAAACTAACACCAGAACAGAATCTTATTGCTACAATTCAAAATCAAGTAGATGAACTCACCAATCAATTTAATAACAGCTTAATCGAATCCATTCAGGTTAATTTCTTCAGCAATCTTTTAGCTGTAAAAATCGGTGATGATTGGTATAACCTACCTGAAAGAGAACAAAACGAGTTAGCAAATCAAATGTTTCAGCAAGCCCAAAAGCTTGAATTTAGAAAACTGGAAATAGCCAACTCCCAAGGCAAACTTATAGCTCGCAGTCCTGTAATTGGCTCTCAAATGATAATTTTAGAAAGGAAGAAAGCAGAAAATATCGGTAATGGTTAGTTGTTAGTGATTGATGGTTGTCATTGCATGGCGCGTAGTGCTTATGAAGCGAAGTATAAGCCCTTCGGATAAGCTTCGCCCATGCAAGGTCTGCAAGTTACCAACCATACCTCTATGTTATTCTTAGCTAATGGAAAAGGAATTATCAAGGATTGACACTTAACGAGGCGTAGTTTATTCTAACTAACTAAGGATCGCTTTCCTAAGCTCGATCTAAAGTTTTTAAACGGTAGCCAACGCCGTGAACAGTTTCAATTAAGTCTTTTGGTGCTCCTGCGGCTTTGAGCTTGGCCCGCAAATTCTTGATGTAAGTCTTAATAGTGTCTTCTTCTGGCGACTCTTGCCATGTCCAAACCTGTTCGATAATGGCGGCTCGACTCAAAACCCGCTTGCCATATCGTAATAAAGCCTCTAACAAAGCAAATTCTTTTGGTGTGAGGTGAATAGGCGATCGCTCGTAGATGACTTCATAGCTAGCAGGATCTAGAGACAGATTACCCGATCTTAATATAGGCGACATTCCTGACTGTCCGCGACGAAGCAAAGCCCGAATTTGAGCTAGCAACTCCTGTAATTGAAAGGGTTTAACCATATAGACATCTGCTCCTGCATCCAGCCCAATCACTTTATCAAGGCTGGTATCGCGAGCAGTGAGCATGAGAATCGGAGAGAGATAGCCGCGATCGCGCAATCGCTCGCATAGACCAATACCATTTAATTTTGGTAGGGTGACATCGGTCAAAATCAAGTCGTAAACGAATCCCTGGGTCTTATCCCATGCTGACTCACCATCTCTAGCTGAGTCTACAATGTACCGCTGTGCCACAAGTGCTTCAGTCAGAGAAGCTATCAATTGGCTGTCGTCTTCTACTAATAGAATCCGCATTGTCTAGCTTGTTCGATTAATCTGAATTCTAAGATTCAGTGACAGAAGTTTTTAGAGAGAGTTAGTTTCTGACTATTAATTTTGCTATGGAAAGCGGGATGAATTTGTTATCGATTACACCAAAACTATGAGATTTTCAATAGGACTTATGCAAAACTATCAGTAACGCCGCCATATCGGCGGTAAAGTCACCGCCTAGAAGGCGGCGCTACAAATAGATGTTCTTAATTCCTATTAATGCTTGAACCGGATATTAGAATTGCGATCGCGCTGTCGATCTGGTTAGCGATCGGATATTGCGATCGCAATCGTTTTCGCTTTCGGAGTTTCCATTGCGATTGCGATCGCGATTGCTGAGCGATCGCTAAATCTCAGCGCCCAAAAATCCTACTACATTCTAAATTGTTCGACTTCTGGAGTAAAGCCGATCGGTAAAACGTAATCTAGATTTTCATGGGGACGAGCAATGATGTGGTATGATAACAATTCCCCACCATGAACTTTTTTGACTCCTTCAATTCCAGCCGCTACAGCAGCTTGTACCTCGGAGACATCGCCCCGGACTATGACTGTCCAGTAACCGCGCGTAATTTTTTCATACCGAACTAACGTGACACGGGCCGCTTTAACCATTGAGTCTGCGGCTTCTACGGCAGAGGGAAGTCCAAGGACTTCAATCATGCCAACTGCCATTCCCATTGCGCTAATCTCCTAATCTAATGGGATTACCAGGTACTAATTGTACGTGAAAATGAACTCGGCAATGAAGGAAGAAGGTAGAGAGCAACATTTATAAGACTTATCTCCGACTTAAGCAAATCTATTGGTAACGCCGCCTTCTAGGCGGTATGTCACCGCAAACGAAGTCAGCAATCTATTGGTAACGCCGCCTTCTAGGTAGTATGTCACCGCAAACGAGGGCCGCGTTAGGTTTCAAAACTCTTCTAGCAACCATTCAGAAGCTCTTTCGCCTAAGTCAAGGGGGATGCTGACGGCCTTACCAAGGCGAGGGCGATCGCGAGTTGTGGCAATATAGTCTCTAACTTGTTCTGTACTACTCCAACCGTGTAGGTAAGTCGCGATCGCGTCCAAATGCTCCATATAATCCGCCTCCCCCATCGGAAAAGAAGCCTGTTCCAGATATTTCCACATGACTTGCACAAAAATCTTGCCCCGCGTCCGCCGCAGTTGGATATCGTAAGATTTTCCCCACTTATCCAGCAATAGCTGGCGTAAATCCTGGCCCGTCATGGTTGCTCCTTATTAACCGTTATAGTTTACATTTCTTAACAGTAAAATCCGCAGTTCAAAAAATGTAATAATGCTCTAATCAAGGCTGTAAGGCTTATTCTTCAAAGGAATTTCTGCCTTAATGCCTATTGAAAGCAGATTAACCGCAATTATCCCTGTTGTCTGCACGTACTGCTTCATAGATAGTTTGTAAAAAAACGTAACTTAACACCGCAAAGGCAGGTTATGGCTCAAATTTCTGCTCACAATCCAGATGTCCCTGATATGGGTCGTCGTCAATTTATGAATTTGCTAACGTTCGGAACCGTAACGGGCGTAGCACTGGGTGCACTCTATCCTGTTGTCAAGTATTTTATCCCGCCGTCTAGCGGTGGTACTGGCGGTGGCTTAACTGCGAAGGACAAGCTAGGCAATGATATCGTTGTCAGCAAGTTTTTGGCAGAACACGCCGTAGGCGATCGCGTTTTAGCACAAGGCCTCAAAGGCGACCCCACCTATATTGTGGTGGACAAAGAACAAAGTCTTGCCGAGTACGGAATCAACGCAGTCTGTACCCACTTAGGCTGTGTAGTGCCTTGGAATGCCAGCGAGAACAAATTTATTTGTCCCTGTCACGGTTCCCAATACAACAACGAAGGGAAAGTTGTGCGCGGCCCTGCACCATTATCTTTAGCCTTAGCTCACGCTACTGTCGCAGATGATAAGCTAACCTTTACCCCTTGGAAAGAAACAGACTTCCGCACTGGCGAAGCCCCTTGGTGGTCTTAGTTATTGAGTCTTGGAAATTGGTCATTTGTACTCTGTAAATTGGTCATAAGTCTTTATTTGTCTATTGTCCAATTATCAATTACCTATTACCAATTACCAATCGCCAATTACCAATTACCAATTACGAAACTGTTTGACCTTTGAGATCGAAATACTCTGATGCCAAAAATTGATTTATCAGCGATATTGCGCCGCACTGTTGGGGCGATCGCTAAGACCACGCTAGTTGCGATCGCAACCCTAGCATTTTTCATCACCAGCGACATCGCACTACCTCAAACAGCATCCGCCTATCCATTTTGGGCGCAGCAAACCGCACCCGCAACACCCCGCGAAGCAACTGGGCGGATTGTTTGTTCTAACTGTCACCTCGGCGCTAAACCTACGGAAGTTGAAGTTCCCCAGTCTGTTTTGCCAGATACAGTTTTTGAAGCAGTTGTCAAAATTCCTTACGACCTTAGCGCACAACAAGTAACAGGCGATGGCAGCAAAGGCGGCCTCAATGTAGGCGCTGTCCTGATGTTACCCGAAGGTTTCAAGATTGCTCCTCCAGAAAGAATTCCAGAGGAAATGAAGGAAAAAGTTGGCGAACTTTACTTCCAACCTTACAGCGAAACCCAGGAAAACATCGTCATCATCGGGCCACTACCTGGCGAACAATATCAGGAAATAGTGTTCCCTGTTTTGTCTCCTAATCCAGCAACCGACAAATCCGTTCACTTCGGTAAATACCAGATTCACGTTGGCGGAAATCGCGGACGCGGACAGGTTTACCCAACTGGCGAAAAAACCAATAATGGTGTTTTCAATGCCTCTGTTGCGGGTACAATTTCTAAGATTTCCCAACCCGAAGATGGCGGTTATCAAGTAACAATTCAACCCGCAGAAGGCGCAGTAGTTGTAGATACAATTCCCGCTGGCCCTGAGTTGATTGTTGCTGAAGGGCAAGAAGTGAAAGCAGCACAAGCTTTGACTAATAACCCGAATGTAGGTGGATTCGGTCAGAAAGACGTTGAAATCGTCCTACAAAGTGCAGGTCGCGTTCAATGGCTGATTGCATTCTTTGCTCTTGTCATGCTAGCTCAAATTTTGCTAGTTCTGAAGAAGAAACAAGTCGAGAAAGTGCAAGCTGCTGAAATGAATTTCTAAGTGCGGCCCCTCAATCCTGTAGGGCGTGTCATTCATGCCCTACATTTCTATTACTAACAAAACTTACGCAAAACAGTTTGTAACACCACCGTCTCGGCGGTGACTTTACCGCCAAGATGTCTGCGTTACCAATATTTTTCCGTAAGTCCTCTTCCCTCTTCCCTCTTCCTTCTTCCCTCTTCCTTCTTCCTTCTTCCCTCTTCCTTCTCTTATTACTAAGAAATAAAAACAGTGTCACTTGATAAACAGATAATTAAAGTAGGAAATCTTGAATGGTTTTACCGAGAAGCAAAACCAATTAACGAATCCAATCTCCCCCCAGTTGTCCTACTGCACGGATTACCTTCTCAAAGCCATACCTGGACTGCTATCATGCCAGATTTAGCAACATTTGGGTTTCGCGCGATCGCGCCAGATTGGATCGGTTTTGGCTCATCAGCAAAACCCGATAAACTCGAATTTGCTTATACACCCGATGCCTTTGTTACCGCCTTTGCAGAATTTATTGAAACCCTAGAAATTGAGCGGTTCTACTTAGTTGTCCAAGGATTTTTAGGTTCCGTCGGTATCCAATACGCCTTACGTCATCCCGATAAAATTGAGCGCTTAGCTATACTCAATACACCCATTTCTATCGAATCAAGATTACCTTGGAAAATTCAACAATTGGGCTTACCTTTTGTAGGCGACATGATCGTACAAGACCCCCTTTTAGTTGACAGAACTCTAGAAAGCGGTTGCCGTTACCCGATATCTGATAAAGATTTAGATGTCTATCGCCGCCCCTTTTTGAAAAGTTCCCAGGCGGGGCGATCGCTATTAGCAACTGTGCGAAATCTCCAGTTACCAGAGTCAATGGCAGAAATTGAAACTGGGTTAAAAGAATGGAAGCGACCAACTTTAATTCTATGGGGAACAGGAGATCCCTGGATTAATATCGACCAGGCCAAAAATTTAGTTAAATCTCTACCAAATGGAGAATTAGTTAAACTAGAAGGAGCCGCCCATTATCCTCAAGAACATTGGTCTGAAAAAGTTAGCAATACTCTCTTATCATTTCTACGTAGAAAAGAGATATAGAAATGAGCAGAGTTATAATTATTGGCTGTGGTGTAATTGGGGCAACAATTGCTTATGAACTCAGCCAAATTCCCGAACTAAAAATTACAGTTTTAGACAAAGAAACACCCGCCAAAGCTTCTACTGGGGCCGCCCTCGGTGTATTAATGGGTATTGTTAGTCAGAAAGTTAAGGGTAGAAATTGGCAATTAAGGGAAAATAGTATCAAGCGTTATGAAACCCTGATACCGGAGTTAGAGGCAATTACTGGGCAAAAAATTCCTGTGAATAGAGATGGAATTTTGAGGCTTTGTCTGGAAGGAGAGGATTTGAGCAATTGGGAAAAGTTGGCTGTAACTCGCAAGTCTCAAGGTTGGAATTTGGAGATTTGGGATGTAGAAAAAGTGCGCGAGCGCTTTCCTCAGCTAAACTTAGAGGGGATTATTACTGGTATTTATTCCCCTCAAGACAGACAACTAGATCCAACTGTTTTAACTTTAGCTTTAGTTGCTGCTGCTCAGCAGAAAGGGGTTGATTTTCAATTCGAGCGCGCTGTTTTGGATATCGGCCTTTCTCCTACAGGTTTCTATCAGATTCAAACACCAACAGAAAACTTAGAATGCGACTGGTTAATTATAGCCGCTGGTTTGGGTTCAACTTCTCTGACAGCATCTTTAAAACAGTCTATCGATATTCGCCCCGTCTTAGGCCAAGCGTTACATTTACGCTTAGAAAATACCGCGATCGGTTCTGATTTTCAGCCAGTAATTACCTGCGATGATGTTCATATTGTACCTTTAGGAAAAGGCGAATATTGGGTAGGTGCAACCGTTGAGTTTCCCCTACGTGAGGGTGAAATTGTAGCGGATAGTATTAAGTTAGATGAAGTGATGGCAAAGGGAATTGCCTTTTGTCCTGTTTTAGCTGAAGCTAATATTATTAGGAAATGGTCGGGGTTGCGCCCCCGCCCAGAAGGGCAACCAGCACCAATTATTCGTAAACTTCCTGGTTGCGATCGCGTAATTATTGCTTCTGGACATTATCGAAATGGCGTATTATTAGCGCCCGCAACTGCACAGGTAATTAGGGATGTCATTCTCGACTGATAAGTAGAAGGCAGGAGGCAGGAGGTTGATTTAGGACTTACGCATTACTTAGATAACGCCACCATCCTGGCGGTTTTTTGACCGCGCTTGTTGGCGGCTTTACCGATACTTTTGCGTAAGTCCTGCGATTCTATCTTAAACCATTCATATTACTGAATTTTCCTTCTACCTTCTACCTTCTACCTTCTACCTTCAGCTATACCTAACCTTTAGGAGTAGGATCGGCAACATAGCGGAAATCAGGCTCAGAATTCCAAGCACCGCGCTCGTCTTTGCCATTAGTAGACAAATTGAAGTAAAGATCCACAGTCTGATCCGGCTGGATATTTCCAAACATCGGATCTGTGAGCTTATCCATCGACGAAAGCGCATTCATAAACATCTTGGTATGAGAAATCTCACGGGTTAGTAGAAATACCAAGGTATTTTTTGTGCCTTGATCTGGTGCCAACTTAATCAACTCTTCATAAGTCTGGCGAGCTCCAGCTTCCGCAGCAATATCAGCACGCAAATCGCGGACAACATCGCCACCTTCATTGATATAAGCTGCTGTCCAAGCTTGACCTTGACTGTCTAAAAAGTGTGGCCCCATACCGCGCACTGTAAATAGCGTACTCTTGAAAGCTTCAGTTTGATCGACTTTTTGAGTGTGAGCTTCAATGAGTTTGCCAACCATTTCTAAATGACTAAACTCTTCAAGCGCAATATCTTGAAGCATATCCCGAATCCCAGGATTTTCACAGTGAAAGGACTGCACCCAATATTGCAAAGCGGCCGTTAGTTCTCCGGTGGCTCCCCCAAATTGTTCTAGCAATAATTGGGCGAAACGAGGGTTAGGCTCGTCGATATTCACCGTATACATTAGTTCTTTTTTGTGAAAAAACAAGGCTTGATCCTCCTGTAAGTTGCGTCTGCTTTCGCCAATTCTTTAATTGCTGGGAGTGAGCTTCCCAACTAGACTATCGATAGCTTTGAAATATATTGTCGGGTAAACCAATCTGGTTATACTTCGGCCGCCAGATACATCTAATATTCGGGGTTTATCTACAATAAGATAGAGTTACGATCCGTGGAACTTTTATAGTAGAGGTTTGCATTTGGGTGGATTATAGTATGGAGATCCCCTCCTTTTTTAGCAAGGTGGGCTGTTTCCTGCTCAGGTTCAATTTCCGATTTTCGTATTTCCTAATTCTCTGGTAGCAAGCAAAACAGGACTTGTTAATAATTTGACTCGCTTAGTAAAAATTATCGTCTGAAAACCTTACTGAATATGAGTTAGAGAGTTTAAAAAATGAAGAGCCTGAAACAGCCTTGCTAGTTTAGGTTGGGTGAAGTGCAGTAAAACCCAACTCTTAGTTAACAGTTAACAGTTAACAGTTAACAGTTAACCAATTACCTAAAAATATCTTTACGTTTTAGCAACAGAAAAGTTAGGGCAAAATAAACAACTGCTTGCAACCCCAAAATCCCCCAATTGAGAGCTAGATTTTCCCAACTTGGCTCATAGACAGCACTCGGATCGAATAGCTGATGTAAAAAGTTTCCATCAGACAATTCTATCGGCTTAGCCACCATAGCATTTACATTTACTAAACTGCCATAAGCTCCTACAGACCAGCGGCTCACCGTTAGCCAAGAAATCCAACGGGCTAGTCTTTCTATTGTAAACAAACTATCTAATTTAAAGAATACTCCCGAAAAAATTATCTGAAAGCCTAAAATTAAAGGTATAATCTTATAAGTTTGAGCGATATTACTTACAAATGCTGATACCATTAATCCCAAATTCATACTAGCTACTAGCGTTAAAAAAGTAGTGATCCCTAAACCAACAGGCCAGGTAATTATATCTGAATCTGGTTGTTCAAAGCCTAGTAAAATTACGGCTGTCATTACCAGAGCTTGCAAACAAGCTAATCCTTTCAATCCGCTCAATTTTGAAATCAGATAGGGTAATAATCCTAAGCTTCCTAAACGTTCTCTCTTAAAAATTGCCTGTTCTTTAACAATTTCTGGAAGAGAACTAGAAACGCCTACCAAAATAGCCGACAATGAAAAAAACAGTAAAAATCTTAGGGCTAAAAAAGCAAGCCGGGAGTCGCTACTATTGGTAAAAATAAATGGCTCCGTATTTTTTATTCCCACTAACAAAATAGGGCAAATAGCAGCCGAAAATACTACTGTAGTAAAATTTATCTTGTCGCGGATTGCCAGTTGAAAGTATCGCTGAATTAGTAGTATTAACTGTCTGAAAGATGAGCCTCTGGAAGAATTAGATAGTTTCGCCAATTTAGCTGGTTGTTGAGAGGGATTGAGGCTAAGTGGTACGGCAATGTAGCGCTGGTAATAGCTGGAATAGCGATATTTATCTTCCCACAATCTAACAATAGATTCACCTTTTTCTAGTTCGCTATAAATGCCAGTAAAATCTTGATTGTGAATGGCAAAAAAACTATAAATATCTGCTGGCGGCCCGAAGTAGCAAAGATGGCCGCCGCCACCCAGAAAAACTAGGCGATCGCAAATGGTAAGATTAGCATTAGCTTGACCTGTAAAAATAACAGTCCGCTCTTGGTCTGCCAATTTCCGCAATAGCGATACCATCTTTTTATCTAATCCGGGATCTAGCCCTAAAGTCGGTTCTTCCAAGAAAAATAACTTCGGATCTACTACTAATTCTACTCCAATACTGACCCGCTTGCGATCGCTCTTACTGAGGCTATTTATTAATTCATGGCGATGTTCAAACATTTCAATATCATCTAAAACTTTTTTGAACACCTGATCCACATTGATATCGGTAGGCAAGCGTAATTTAATTGCATAAATCAGGGCTTCTGCTACTGTCAATTCACCGTGAAGCGCATCATCTTTAGGTACAAAACCGATCGAACAACTATAGCTATCAAAATGTTTCCGTAAATCTTCACCGTTCGCGTAGACTGCCCCACGATTGGGGGCTTCAATTCCTAATAAAGTACGCAATAAAACTGATTGATTCGCATTACTTGTACCCGCTAAAGCTACTAAATTCCCTGGTTCAATTACGAGGGAAATGGTGTTAAGTAAACGCTGGATTTCGTTGTTTTTATCCTTGCCTTCACGGACTAATTCTATTGCTTCCAAACGAATCGCATCGCCGGGATTGACTAAGGTTACTTCACCAGCTTGGTAAATTAAAGTAAAGGGGCCGATGCGAATTTTTGCGCCTTCAGTAAGCACTACAGAATTTTTAATCCGTTTGCCATTGACAAAAACGCCATTGCTGCTGCGATCGGCGAGAACGTATTGCCCCTGAGCGTTAGCATCAATGGTGGCGTGCCGACGGGATACAATCGGGGAGTTGAGCTTTAAGGTAGCGTGGCGATCGCGACCTATGAGCACAGAACGATTCCGCAGCGCGATCGCAGTTCGTGGTAAATTACCCGCACTAGGGCTAGCAGGATTAAAATAAATTAGCTGAATTTGGTTTCTAGGGTCTTGACCGATCCGTAATTCTGTCTCATGTTTTAAAGCCAGACCTTTTGCAGGAGAGACTTGCGTAAAGTTAGGAAGCGCAAACATCCCATTAGTGCTGGGTTTGCTACCATCACCATCATAAATCCAGTAATCTTCCCCTTCTCGCCGCAAAACCGCTTGACTGCTAGAAATAATCTGCCAAACTTGAGGAACAAGTAAGTCAGCTTTGTAGGGATCGCGACCCAATACGTGCTCGTTTTTTGTTAATTCTAAGCGCAAAGTCTGCCCCTGATTGTTCAGTTCTAAATAGGGGTTACTAAGTAAATGCGTTTTCTTTTGCGTTTGACTCGTCATGGGTTTGTCGGGAAAGCAAGTGCGATCGGAGAAAAAGACTACATTGACCGGGTATCTTCTGATACGAATTGGCACACCCCTCTAAATTGTTCCGAAATCAACTATTAAAAGGCATAGTAATGCTATACCATGTTTAAGAAATTGCTACAAAGCTAATTCCTCCCCAGCATGAGCTACTGCATCAACCCTAAATGCCCCCGTCCTCAAAACCCTGAAAATGTTAGCTTTTGCCAAAGCTGCGGCTCTCAATTAGTGATTGAGGGACGGTATTGGGTACTCCGCCCCCTGGGGAAAGGCGGCTTTGGTCAGACTTATGAGGTAAATGAGAGTGGCATCCCTAAAGTTTTAAAGGTACTCACCTACAACGAGCCCACAGGTGTACGACTATTTCAGCAAGAAGCTCACGTTTTAATGAGGTTGAGACATCCGGGGTTGCCAATAGTAGAGCCAGATGGTTACTTTACATTTACACCGAATAACAGTCGCGACCCTCTGCACTGTCTGGTAATGGAGAAAATTGAAGGCATGAACTTGCAACAGTGGTTAAAAAATCAGAATCACAAACCGCTGGAGATCGATCGCGCTATTGACTGGTTGGAACAACTGGCTAGAATTTTGCATCTCGTCCACACTCAAAATTACTTCCACCGCGATATTAAGCCACCTAATATTATGCTCCGCCCTAATGGGCAATTAGTATTAATTGATTTTGGGGCAGTACGGGAAGTGACAGAAACTATGGAAAGAAGAAAAGGCGAGATCACAAGAATTTTTTCCCAGGGATATACACCGCCTGAACAAATGGAAGGGGCCGCAGAGCCCCGTTCTGATTTTTTTGCTCTTGGTAGGAGTTTTGTTTGTTTGCTAACGGGTCAGGAACCAAACCATTTAGAAGGAAACTCTCCAGCCGGAAAGTTTATTTGGCGCACTTTAGTTCCAGAGGTATCGAAGCCGCTAGCAGATTTGATTGATGATATGATGGCTTACTCTGTGAATGCTCGTCCTCAAGACACGCAAGTTCTCTTGCAGCGTATAGCTAGACTGAATACTCCGCCTCGCACGCCAACAAAGTTTCCTGTGGGAAAGAAACAAGTTTTAATTGGTGTGGGAGTTGGAGCCGCGATCGTACTTGCCGCGATTGTTCCCAAATTTCTGCCTCAAACTACACCAGAAAAATTATTAGTCTATCAAGATTCTGAAAATGGTTTTAGTATAAAATATCCTCAAGAATGGGAAAAGAAAGAACGTCAAGGTTATTTCGATCCGAATATAGTTACGTTTCGCTTACCTAAGAAAAGCAATGCCGATATTTATCCAGAAGATATTATTGTTACTGTAGATGATTTATCTTCAAAGCCTATGTCTCTTGATGAATATACAAAAATATCCATTGCCCAAATAAAAGAGATCGGTCAAGATACTAAGGTTTTAGAGGACGGTTCAGCTATGCTTGCTAATACCAAAGCTCACAAAGTTATTTTTACTACTAAAGAAGAAGAAAATAATGTCAAGAAAATGCAAGTTTGGACAGTCAAGAATAATCGAGCTTATACCATTACTTACACAGCAAATAAAGATGAATATTCGGATTATCTAAAATCAGCAGAAAATGTTATAAATTCTTTGGAAATCAATTGATAGATAGGGCTACTCTAAAACCTAATGATAAAGCCCTATAATCAGGGTATTGGTAGGTTCGATAACTACATCTCGGCCAGCCTTGTTGCCACATCATTTGTCCCCCTCGAAAAACTTTGCATCTCCCTGTTGCTGGGCCAGCAGGATTTTTTGTAACATTTGGGTCGGTTTGATAATATTCACCATCTTCATGATTGTATAGCTCTTCGTCATACCAATCCAAACACCACTCAGATACGTTTTGCCACATATCCAAACAACCATAAGGACTTTGCCGATCTTGACGCGTTCCTACAGGCAGCGTAGTTTCTGGGGGTGGAGGAAGGATGTCGTACTCTTCAGGCTCCTCGCTTCCCCAAGGGTATAACTGTCCCTCTGTCCCTCGGCAGGCTTTTTCCCACTGTGCCTCAGTTGGCAAAGCATACTTTTCTCCGAAAAAATCTTGCAACCACCGTGCAAACGCGCAGCAATCATGCCAAGATACGCAAGTAATTGGATGCTGCTTGGTAGGGGATCTCTGGGCAACTTCATCGTGGAAACACCAGTCATAGCCTGTTTTGTTTAGAAACTCCTGCCATAAATTTACGGTTACTGGTGTTTTCTGAATGGCAAAAGTTGACAACCAAATTTTTCTTAATGGTGCTTCCGTAGTCTCGGCTTCATTATCTTCTAAACAAGCTCCCATTAAGAATTCTCCTTCGGGGACAGTTACCATATCTAGCAAAGATTCCTGCATATAAGGATTTTCTAGAACAACTGTTTTGTAAGGCTTTCGCCTGGCAAAGCCTAAATTATTGACAATGCCTAAAATCCAAAGCTCGCCAGGCAAAAGACTTTTTATCTCCATTTAGTAGAAAAAGAGAGATAAGGGTAGATTCCCTCCTGCCTCCTGCCTTCGACCTCCTGCCTCCTCAACAATTACCCATTAAAGAACTCGCAGTTTACTGGGAATACTGTGTAT
This sequence comes from Kamptonema animale CS-326, assembly GCF_028330895.1. Classification (NCBI taxonomy): domain Bacteria; kingdom Bacillati; phylum Cyanobacteriota; class Cyanophyceae; order Oscillatoriales; family Microcoleaceae; genus Kamptonema; species Kamptonema animale. The sequence continues at coordinate 21,127 of NZ_JAQMUA010000450.1, forward strand.
ACCTTCCATTTGGCTAATTTCATCAATTGCCTGCTGAAAATTACCTTCTTTAACATCATGAGTGACGACTACAATTTCTGCTAACTCGCCGTGTATCCCTGTTTGCACAACTGATTCTAAGCTAACATTATGTTGGCCGAAACAAGTGCCGAGTTTGCCAATCACACCCGGATTATCTTTGGTTAAAAATCGAGCATAAAATCGGGTGACGAGTTCTTGAATTGGAGCAATTTTACAGTAGTGTTGGTGAGAACAACTTAACAAAGGATGGGGAATGGGGACTGTTTCGGTTTTCAAGATCGCTGCGATATTCATAATATCTGATACTACCGCGCTTGCTGTGGGCCCAGCACCAGCACCGCGTCCGTAAAACATGACTTGCCCTATGGGTTCTGCTTCTATTAAAATAGCGTTGTAAACGCCATTTATACTCGCAAGAGGATGAGTTTTCGAGACTAGGGTAGGATGAACTCTGATGGAAAGTAGTTCGCGATCGCGAGTTGTTTGGGTATCTTGATGGGCGATCGCTAATAATTTAATTACAAATCCCAGCTTTTCAGCATAAGCAATATCAGCAGCACTTACTTGTCCGATCCCTTCACAATAAATATCTTCTAGTTTGATGCGTCCGCCAAAAGCTAAGGATGCTAAAATAGCTATTTTATCAGCAGCATCTAAACCATCTACATCGGCACTGGGGTCAGCTTCAGCATAGCCTAATTGTTGTGCATCCGCGAGCACTTGGGAAAAGTCGGCGCCTTCTGTTTGCATCCGAGTAAGGATGTAATTAGTTGTACCGTTAACGATGCCAGTAACGGTTTGAATGCGGTTTGCACCTAATGATTGTTTAAGGGTTTGTATGACTGGAATACCACCGGCGACAGCAGCTTCTAGCATTACATAAACGCCTTTTTCTTGGGCGGCGGCGAAGATTTCGTCGCCATAGCGGGCAATTACAGCTTTGTTGGCGGTAACGATGTGCTTACCGTTGGCGATCGCTTTGAGGATTAGCGATCGCGCTGGTTCTAAACCGCCCATTACTTCTACTACAATATTCACATCTGGGTCTGTAGCGATCGCCTCTAAGTCTGTGGTAAGCACATTTTCGGGAAATTGTAAAGAGCGAGTTTTGGTGCGATCGCGCACCCCCACCCGATAGATTTCCAACTCCCGTAATAGTGGATGGCGGCCTTCGGGAGAGAGCAAAATCTCTGCTGTACCCCCGCCCACTGTCCCCAATCCCAGCAAACCAATTCTTATAGCCACGACTTTAACCTGTAGAAAATCATTTAACCCACAACCATTGTAAGATACTTCTGCATTAGCTTCTTATTCAAAATCCTGATTTTGGTATTTAAGCTTCTCGTAAAATTAAAAAACTTTCATTCCTCATCAAACACAGGCGGCCAAAGTTCAGAAACCGCCAACTCCCATCCCTCCAATAACTCTGGAACAGTCAATATATCACCTTCACCTAACACCACAGCTTCCAGATTCAGCCGATAAACTTCCAAAATCTTTTTATCGGGATCGACCAATATTCCTACTTGCGTTCCCAAACTTAAAAACATTTGGATTTTCTCGCGAGTTGGCTTAAGTCTATCAGTTGAAGATTTAACTTCCACTATCAGATCGGGTACAATATTAGCAAAAGTGCGCGGGAGTCGCTGTAGTTTTGTAGCACTGACAAAAGAAACATCAGGGCCGCGTAAATTTGAATTTGGCAGACTAAATCCACCACTCGATTCTAGGACAAACCCTAATCGGCGCGGTACTACCCAATTCCCTAATAGCCTTGCTAATTGAGCAATAACATAGCTAGATACAACATCTGATAACCCCATAACATGAATTTCTCCATCTATTAGCTCTAACTGGTAGTCCAAATGAGCGTCAGTTAAAGCACCTTGCAGTTGCTCGAAATCTTTAACAGTCAGTACCATGTCAATTATCTCCCTTTCTGGGTGCTAAGGCAACGATAAAATTTATCCTCTAAAACAATTATAGGGCAGGCATTGCCCACCCTACAAAACAAGTTTTCACCCTATCAAATTAATAGGTTTCAACGTGCCAGCGATGATTTTTCTTCAACTGTTTCTGATAGTCAGACCAGTTAACATCATACTTGCCAGCCGCCGCCGACATCCCCTCATCAATACCGCCTTCCATACCTTTCAAACCACAAATATAGGTATGAGTATTTGGCTTTTGAACCAACTCCCATAACTCATCAGCATTCTCTTGAATCCGGTTTTGGATATACATCTTACCGCCTTGAGCACTTTTTTGTTCGCGGCTAATTGCATAAGTCAAGCGGAAATTATCTGGGAACTCAGCTTGCAACTTCTCCAACTCTTCTTTATAAAGAATATTCGGAGTATAAGCAACACCAAAGAACAGCCAAGCTAAACCCTTGAACTTGTAATCAGGGTTATTTTCCTTGAACATTCTCCACAAGAAAGCGCGGAACGGCGCAATACCCGTACCCGTTGCCATCATAATAATCGTGGATTCTGGGTCTTCAGGTAATAACATTTCCTTACCTACAGGGCCGGTGATTTTCACCTCAGCCCCCGGTTCCAAACCGGTTAGATAAGTCGAACACACACCAAAGACTTTTTCACCAGTTTCCGGGTGCTTATACTCCAACCGACGGACACAGAGCGATATCGTTTTATCGTCAAGGTTGTCACCGTGCCGAGTAGATGCGATCGAGTACAGGCGCAACTTATGGGGTTTGCCATTAGCATCAGTACCTTCCGGAATAATGCCGATACTTTGGCCTTCCAGATAGCGCAAATTCCCGCCAGAAAGGTCAAAAGTGACATGGCGGACAGTACCCTCGCCACCTTCTCTGACTAGCTCTTCAGTCGAGATGCACTTGCCAATAAAGGGACTAGCTGGTTTGTAGAGATTGACGGGAATATCAACTTTTTCTTTTGCTTGAGTCATTGGCTTCTTTGGTTCTCCTGATTTCTGAACCTGTAGCCCATTCTCTGGCGCAACATTTGCCTTGGTTTGGGGTTCGGCGTTTAGGAGTCGGATGCTGACTATCTGGCCACCCATGCGAGCTATCCGCCGCATTTCCTGATTCATACGGTTGTAAGGAACTGCGATGAACACGCTCCCACTCTGGCGAATCGGGCAGCTAGTTTGATCAGTTTCTCCGTTCTGACGCAGACCCTTAACTTCATAAACAAAGGTGCGGCTGCCAGATTGTGAATTGGCAGCACCACCAGATAAGCTGGGACTATACATTACTTGCTTTTCCATCACGATACAGAGTTCTAAACTTAGAGAATGTGACGATAGACTCAATTTACGTTTTTCTTAAGATGCTCTTCACTAAGAAATTTGCGCTAACCGATCGCCCTCGCCGTCTGGCTTGGTGTCAAGTGTTGGCCGCTGTTGTTGTCTATGCGCTCTGAATATTTTAGCTGAGAGGGGGATCGGGGATTGGGGAAGATGGGGGAGCAACTTAATCAATTAAAAATTAAAAATGCAAAATTAAAAAAAAATGCAAAATTAAAAATTGTGAGATTTAACTTTTAATTTTTAACTTTTAATTTTTAATTTTTAATTTTCAATTAATCGGAGGGGGATGGGGAAATTTTTTTCTTCCTTCTTCCTTCTTCCTTCTTCCTTCTTCCTTCTGTTGATATTAAGGTTGTAGGGGCGATCCCATTCTGGTAAAATCAACTACACAGTTAGTATTCATACTTAGCTCAAAAATTGTTTGGGTATACCCCAGTCAGCGGTCAACAGACTGCTGTATGCTGGTTTGTGCTTGATCCTTGGGGTCGCAAAGCTGCACTCCAGCTCCAAGGTTGCAACTGCGGGCCCCAATCAAAGTGGAATATGAACTTGAGTTGTAAACAGTGCTTTTTGTTAGAGGGAAATTATGACCATTAAGCCGGATCGCGTGGTTTTAATTGGTGTCGCCGGAGATTCTGGATGCGGGAAATCTACATTTTTGCGCCGACTGACGGATTTGTTCGGGGAAGATTTCGTGACGGTGATCTGTCTGGATGACTATCACAGCCTAGATCGCAAGCAGCGCAAGGAAACGGGGATTACTGCTCTTGACCCCAGAGCTAACAATTTTGACCTGATGGCTGAGCAAATGAAGGCGCTCAAAAATGGTCAGGCGATTAATAAGCCGATTTACAACCACGAAACCGGCGCTATCGATCCCCCTGAGATCGTTGAGCCGAATCATGTGATCGTGATTGAGGGGCTTCACCCTCTGTACGATGAGCGGGTGCGATCGCTCCTTGATTTCAGCGTCTACCTCGACATCAGTGATGAGGTAAAAATTGCCTGGAAAATTCAGCGGGATATGTCGGAACGCGGTCACACTTATGAAGATGTGCTGTTTGCGATTAATGCTCGCAAGCCAGATTTTCAGGCCTATATTGACCCACAAAAGCAATATGCAGATGTTGTAGTGCAGGTCTTGCCAACTAATCTTATTAAAGATGATAAGGAGCGCAAGATTCTGCGGGTGCAGATGATCCAGCGCGAAGGCATTCCGAATTTTGAATCTGCCTATTTGTTTGATGAGGGCTCAACTATTCACTGGACTCCTTGCGGTCGCAAGCTGACTTGTTCTTATCCTGGGATTAAGATGTACTATGGGCCTGATGCCTATTACGGTCACGAAGTCTCAATTTTGGAAGTAGATGGTCAGTTTGAGAATTTGGAAGAAGTGATTTACATTGAAAAGCATTTGAGCAAGACTTCTACAAAGTATGAAGGCGAGTTGACTCACTTGTTGCTTCAACACCGCGAATATCCAGGTTCTAATAATGGAACTGGGTTATTTCAGGTGTTGGTAGGTTTGAAGATGCGAGCAACTTATGAAAGGTTGACTGCGAAGGAAGCGAAGGTTGCTGTTACCGTTTGAAGGTAAGAAATGAGAGATTTTAGGGGGCGCGATCGCGCCTCTTTTTTTGGGAGAATTAACCGCAGGGATAAGTTAGGGGCTAGGGGCTAGGGAAAGAAGGAAAAGAAGGGATAAATTTTTCTTCCTTCTTCCTTCTTCCTTCTTCCTTCTTCCTTCTTCCTTCTACTTACAGCAATATCAACATTCGATAGTCCCAACTCGATCGCGACCCTGTTCTTTAGCGGAGTACAGAGCTCTATCCGCAGCAGCAATCAACCTCTCAGGAGAAATTTTGGGGCCTGGAACTACCGTCGTAGTTCCTAAACTGAGAGTAATGTACCGATCCGGTGCTAAACCTCTGTGAACAATCCGCATATCTTTAATATTAGAACGGATAGTTTCGGCAATACTAAGGGCTGTAATAGCATCAGTATTAGGCAAAATTATTGCAAATTCTTCACCACCATAACGGGCAACTAAATCTGCTGAATGCTTCAGTACAGCGCGGATTGCAGCAGCAACCTGTTTGAGGCACCGATCTCCTGCTTGATGTCCGCAAGCATCGTTATAGAGCTTGAAAAAGTCGATGTCGCAGAGGATTAAAGATAAAGGTTTTTGCTCATGGGTTAGTCGCCACCACTCTTGATGCAAATACTCATCAAAGCGGCGGCGGTTGGCGATTTGAGTTAGACAGTCTACTGTTGCGAGTTGGTGCAGTTCAACATTCGCTTCTTTAAGCTGTTGGTAAAGTTGTGATTGCTGAATGCCTAGCGCTAACTGCATTGCTAATTCCTGCAATAAATTGATCTCTAATTGTTCCCATTTACGCACCCCGCTGCACTGGTGAGCGATTAGTAGTCCCCAGAGTAGAGAAGGATATTCTCCAGTCAGGATCGGCATGACTAACATTGCTCTGATCTCGAAGGTTTCTAGTAGCTCGATGTGGCTTTGTTCTAAACCAGATGTGTAGATATCTTCAATGGCGCAAATTTGCCGCAACTGAGGGGAATTGGAAAGTTGATTTTCTGTAATCCAGGGATGACCGATCGCCCAATCTAAGCTTGAACCCCAACCATCGGCTATAGATTCTGCAACTATCTGTCCGCTTTCACCTGTTTTAAACCGATGAATGATTACACGCTCAGTTTGCAAAAATTCTCTAACTTTATTAACTGTAGTATTTAAAATTTCTTCTAAGTTTAAAGACTCGCGAATATTTTGGGCGATCCCTCTTACTAACCGTTCTCTTTCAGCTTGTTGTTTGAGTGTGTTTTCTAGTTGTACTCGGTAGGTGATATCCCGGAAAATTGTCTGCACGACTTTGCCACTGCCACCCCATTCAACTACTCTAGAGTTAATATCTACCCAAACTGTTTGACCTTCTTTTTGAAGTACCAGAGTGTTGGGCAACCATGCTACCCCTTTTTTGATACTTTTCATAAATTCGGTCATTACTCTTTTTCTCTCTGGCAGAGGATGAATTTGACTGGCGTGCATTTTCACCAATTCTTCTTTTTTATACCCCAATAATTCTTCTGCATTTTTATTGGCTTCTAAGATATTCCCTTGCATATCTGCTAGCATAATTGCGTCGCCAGCATCATTCATTAAGGCCCGGTATTTTGCCTCGGATTCTTGAAGAGCTGCTTCGGCTTGTTTGCGATCGCTAATATCTTCAAAAGCAACAATTAAATACTGTGGTTTTCCAGTGCGATCGCGGACTGCGGATAAACTCATTTTTCCCCAGACAAGCATTCCATTTTTACTGAGACAACGTTTCTCTATTGAGTAATTGGAAATTTCGCCGCCCATGAGACGTTGTTTATCAATAATATCAGTGGCGATATCGTCTGGATGAGTGATATCTTGAAAAGTTAAACTGAGCATTTCTATGTGAGTGTAACCCACTATATCGCAAAATTTTTGATTGATTCGGAAAAATTTATCATCTAGTGTCAAGGCACTCATACCGACAGCAGATTGCTCAAAAATAGCATGAAACCTGTCTTCACTCTCTTGAATAATTGCTTCTAGTAATTTGCGATCGGTGATATCTTCAACAATGCCAAAACCATAAAGAGTTTCTCCTTGTGGATCGCGAATTAATTTGACTACTACATTTACCCAAATAGATTCTTTGTTTTTCTTGACAAAGCATTTTTCTAGTTGATAAATTGGCAATTTTCTTAACAAATCTTGTTCCTTCAAAAGCAGATTTTTTTCTGGGGATTCTAGCTGATTAATATCTGTAATATTCAGAGACAACATTTCAGCTTCGGTATAACCTAGCATCTTACATACTATTGTATTGACACTGATAATGTGAGATTTACGATCGCAAATAATCATGCCAATAGGAGCATTTTCTAAAAAGTGGCGAAAAGGCTCTTCATTTGACAAAAGTGCTGACTCAATTTGCTGATTTTCGCTGATATCTCGATAGGCAGTTAAAAACATCTCTCTGTTTTTACAACGCACAAGTGACGTAGATATTAATAGACTTTTCCTAAGTTTATTCTTGGTAAGAATAGTAGTTTTAATTTCCGAAATTTTACCTTCTTCCCTAACTTCCTTAAGCCGCTGCCATGCTTCCCTATATTCTTCTTCTTCAGGATGCAGCAACCTGATAAAATCCTTACTACTATTAGCCTCAGCATTAGTATAGCCTGTGATTTTTTCCATCATGGTATTAAAAATTTCAAAGCAGCCTTCTGTATCGCTGAGGGTAATTCCTTCTCCGATGGTTTCCAGAATCGCTTGCAATTGCTGAGTCTTTTCTTGTAGGTTTTCCTCTATTTGTTTTCGTTCTGTAATATCCTTAGCAATTACAGCTAAAACGCTATAAATATTTCGCAGTTCTTCTTTGATCTGCTTGAGTTCATAAGACTTCCTTTCTATATCTTCCGAAAGGTGCTTTAACTCTGTTCTACGCTCTGTTAATCCCTGTTCTGAAATGTGGCGAGCAACAGACTGGAATTCAACCGATCGCATCAACGGATCGAAAATTGCTTGAATAGTCCACTGTTGACAATTAACTTCTCCATTAGCACTATTACTGGTGCCTTCATAAGTTTTGACAGGATTACTGGGAGTTAGGGAAAGGAATTGCTGTTTTACTTCTTCCCGTTCTATTTCGGGAATTAACAGTAAAAAATTTGTACCTATTAATTCCCGGCGCGTTTTGCCAAAATAACGGCAGTAAGCTCTATTCACAAATGTGAGAGTACCATCGATTAAAAACCGAGAAACTAGCTCTGTTTGCAGTTCTACGACATTTTGGTAGATATCGCTAGCTAGCAGCGGTTTTCGCTGAGTCTGTGGCTCTTGTAGCTGCGATCGCTGCGCGAGATAAAAATTCCCATCTGCTATATCGTTAAGTTGACTAAATTGGTGATTAGAAACCATATACTATTCCACTTGTGCTGATTGAAAAGAGTTCTATTTGCTATTGTCTTGAGAACCGCAAGTATAAAATAATACGTTAACCACTTACAGTATGTATTTCTATCAATTGAATTGACGGAAAATATAGATTATTAAATTATGGATCGCTAGATGTGAAGTTCTTGTGAAGACTTAAGATTGCCCCAGCTAGGATCGCCAGTAAAAATCAATTTAGGATAAAATGACTATATCACCTTTTGAAGAGGACGATCGCACCCCGATTTTTTTGCTATAGATCTCCATCCCAGTTAATTGCAATACAAAATTCAAATGAGTAAAAAATTTAACATAATTAACGGATAGGGCAGCCTACCATCACAATTAGGGATGATTAAATCTTGAAAAGGTAACGGCGCGATCTAGGCCATTCCCACCCAAGCGATTTCAGCAATCGTTTCAACAATTTAAGAACATTAAGCATCACCTTGGTAGTTGCTCGCACCCGCCCCCCCAACCACCCCC